>JARFRJ010000264.1 GCA_029287305.1 Hyphomonas sp.
AGCTAAAACTACCCCTTTTAGCTCGGACACGCTCTAGCGGATGCATGGCAGATAAAAATGAACCCCCCGGACTCTTGACCGAGGGGTTTTTCCATTTCCATGGAGAGGTCCCCGCAGGGAATACATGTCAAAGCTTACATAAAGCCTTTAAACTTGTCTTTAAAGCGTGAAACGCGCCCACCGCGATCCAGAAGCGTATTCGTGTCGCCTGTCCAGGCAGAGTGCGTGGTCGGATCAATATCTAGGACCAAGCGGTCACCTTCCTTGCCATATGTGGAACGGGTTTGGTATTCGGTTCCATCCGTCATCACAACTGTGATGAAATGGTAATCGGGATGTCCTTCAGCTTTCATAATACACGCTCTTGTCTATTGGTCGCACACATATGTACGTGATTTTCTAAAGAAAGCCATGTAACCGAAGACGAGTGTGAGTGCAAGGCGTATATTATGACAAATCAAGCGGTGCGTATTGAAAATGATCGCAGAGGCGTAGAGAGCGGATCCGGCGCGAGTGATCGCCCACGCGGACGCAAATTAAAGCCCCTTAAACTGCTTTTGCCCTATGTCGCTAAGCACAAGCTGACAGTTCTGATGGCTTTGATCTTTTTACTCCTTGGCACAGGGTTGACGCTGATGATCCCGCTCTTGCTGGGTCAGGCGGTGGATGTCGGCTTGGGGCAACGTACTCAGAGCGTTGATCTTGCCTCGATTGTTGACCAGAAATTCCTACTGATTTTTTTGGCGGTGGTGGTTCTTGGCGGTATCGGGGCCCTGCGCTTTTATTTTATCTCCCGCTTTGGTGAGCGGGTCGCGGCAGATTTACGGGCAGATATCTACGCCCATATGCTGAAACTTTCGCCGCGCTTTTACGCCTCAATGCGCTCGGGTGAGGCGGTCTCTAGGCTGACCGCAGACATTACTTTGATTGAAACCTTCCTTGGTTCATCAACCTCTTTAGGGGTTCGCACTTTATTGAACACATCCGGGGCGCTGATCATGATATTAGTGGTGAGCTGGCAACTCGGCCTCGCGCTCTTTGCCTTTTTGCTGATAAGCGTCCTGCCGGTGATTTATGTTGGACGGCTCATACGAAATCTCTCCAATCGGGCGCAGGCCCGCCTGTCGGATGCGGGGGCAGAAGGCGCCGAGGCCCTTGATGCGATTGAGCTGGTGCAGGCCTATGGGCAAGAGGTAAACCGTCTCACGCATTTCATGGTCGCGGTCGAGGCGACCTTTAAAGCCGCTATGCAGCGCAATCGGGTGCGTGCCTTTATGATGGTCATGGTCTCTGTCCTGCTGATGGGCGGCATGGTTGGTATGCTTTGGGTGGGGGCACGCTCGGTCAGTACAGGGTTTCTGAGCGGCGGGGAGCTGGCCGCCCTTATTCTCTATGCGCTTTATGCTGGCTCAGGCATTGGCATGTTGGCCGAAGTGTTCGGTGAGACAATGCGGGCAGCCGGGGCGGCAGACCGGGCCGCTGAAATCCTCAATACAGAAGCTGAGATCAAAGCGCCTGAAAGCGCTCTGAACTGGCAGGCTCCCATAAGGGGCGCATTGCGCTTTGAGGCGGTGAGTTTCGCATATGAAGCCGCAGGCCTGCCAGCTCTGCGCGCTTTCACCCTGACTATAGAGCCAGGTGAGTTTGTCGCCCTTGTCGGACCCTCCGGGGCGGGTAAATCAACGGTCTTTCGCCTTGCGCTGCGTCTGTTTGATCCAGATACGGGGTATGTTGATCTGGATGGATTGAAAGCCCAAGAGGTCGATCCGGTCCAATGGCGGGCGCAATTTGCCTATACACCGCAGGATGCGACCCTGTTTACCGGTACAGCGCGGGAAAATATTGCTTTCGGCCTTGATCAAGCCGGGG
>JARFRJ010000307.1 GCA_029287305.1 Hyphomonas sp.
CGATCCAAGGGCCCGGCTGTGCGGGGCCCGCGCAGTCAGATGGACCGCGCCTTATATAGACGCGCCATGCAAAAAGCTATTTTTGGACATGACAATCTCAGTGTAATTGAGGCTTCTGTAGAAGATGTCTGGCTAAAGTCGGGGGTCATCGGCGGCGTTATCCTCTCTGATGGGGCACATATTGGGGCACCCTCTGTTATTGTAACAACGGGGACTTTTCTGAAAGGCATGATCCATATTGGTGACCGCCATATTCCCGCGGGACGTAAGGGCGAAGCCCCGGCTATTGGTTTGGCCGACCGTTTTTATGATTTAGGTCTGGATATGGGGCGGCTGAAAACCGGCACGCCGGCGCGTCTCGACACACACTCCATCAATTGGGAGAAGGTTGAGCTCCAGCACGCCGATGAGACACCTATTCCGTTTTCTTTCCTCAATCGGAAAGTTCACATTCCTCAGATTGCTTGCGGGATGACTTGGACGAATGAAGAGACGCATGCCGTAATTCGTGAGAATATGGCGCTTTCTGCGGTCTATTCCGGTGCGATCAGCGCCAAAGGGCCCCGTTATTGCCCGTCTATTGAAGACAAAGTCGTTCGTTTTCCAGACCGGACGCGGCATCAAATCTTTCTGGAGCCCGAAGGCCTTGAGGATATCCGCGTATATCCCAATGGCATATCAACCTCCTTGCCCGAAAGGGTTCAAGACGCCTTTCTGAAAACGATCACAGGTCTGGAAGCGGTCAAGGTTCTGCAATATGGCTATGCGATTGAATATGATTATGTCGACCCACGTGAACTGACCCCTGCACTGGAAACAAAAGCGGTGCCGGGGCTTTTCCTTGCCGGGCAGATTAATGGCACAACCGGATATGAGGAAGCCGGCGCACAAGGCCTGATTGCGGGGGCAAATGCCGCGCGGCGCGTTCAGGGCCTAGAGGCGCTAAGCTTTGATCGCGGCGCGGCGTATATCGGTGTGATGATTGATGATCTTGTGACCCATGGCGTTACCGAGCCTTATCGCTGTC
>JARFRJ010000360.1 GCA_029287305.1 Hyphomonas sp.
GCTTAAAGTAATCAGATATCGCCCGTCCTCGGTTTCTTCATAGGCGGTGATACGTCCGACACAACCAATATCAGCAATATTCGGCAGATCCGAAGGTCCCCCCATAGGCTGTATCATCCCAATCAGCCGATCTGATTGCAGCGCGTCTTCTGTCATGTTGAGATAACGCGGCTCAAAAATATTTAAGGGAAGCTTCCATCTGGGAAATAGGAGGGTACCTGCCAGAGGAAATATTGGCAGTGTTTCGGGCAGATCAGCGAGTTTGAGATATCGTTTTTGCATAGTTTTAAAATTTACGCCAAATCAGGCGAAAACCAAAGAGGATAAATGCCTGCGTCCCTTTACAGTCACAGGGGCGGTTGGCCCGGCGGCTTCGAACAGTTTTAGCAATTCAGCTTTTGCCTGACCCTCATTCCAATTCATATCACTTTGCAATATTTTCAAAAACTGTTGGCTGGCCTCTTCATGCCGTCCGGCGGCCATATATTTTTGAGCCAGATCAAAGCGTAGCTGATGGTTATAAGGTTCAGCCTCCACACATGACTCTGCAGAAGACATTTCATCCTGTTCAGGCGCATTTTCCAGCATCTCCAAGGCTAAAGCCACGCTTTTAACCTCTGCATTTTCGCGCTTGTCTTCAGGGACGAGGCTTAGGACTTCACGCGCCCGCGCGCTATCTTTTTGCCCGAGATAGCAGCGCGCAAGCCCGATCAAAGCGTGCAGATTTTGCGGGTCCGCTTGAAGAATTTCCCCGAATAAGGGCGCCGCTTCGGCATAATTTTCGGCATGCAGGGCTGTTTGGGCTGTCTCCAATACCGCTTGTATCTGTTGCCCTTTGTCAGAGCCTGCCAAAAGCTTGTCGATAAAGCTGCGTATCTTTCCTTCTGGCAAGGCCCCTTGGAAGGCATCGACGGGGCGACCTTTGTCAAAACCAAAGACAGCCGGGATCGAGCGCACGCCTAATTGGCCAGCGATCGCCGGATTTTCATCAATATTGATTTTAACAAGACGGATTTTACCGATTTGTTCTGTCACCACTTTTTCAAGTGTTGGTGTTAAGGCCCGGCACGGACCGCACCAAGGGGCCCAAAAATCGACCAGAACGGGGGTCGTTTTGGAGGCCTCTATAACATCAGACATGAAAGTCTTGTCTGTGCCGTCCAGAATTGGGGCAGGGGTGTCGCTTATACGTGTCGGGGAGTCTGCGGCGGGCATATCGCTGTCCTTTTCATAACGATAAGAGGATACAGATAATGTGGGAAGCACCCCGGCAAGCGCAAGGGGCAAATCGCTATTTCAGTGCAATCGGATTAACCATTGCCTGAACGGTCCCTTTCAGGCGCGGCATGCCGAGGACAAAGAAAAATTCAGTGACGTCATCTCTTGCAAGCGGCTCTGTGACCATATTTTCCAGGATATAGACGCCATACTCGGCCAATAGAACCGGATGGACTGGAAACACATGCTCAGGGCTTTCAAACGGGATGGCTTCTACGGCCCATGTGTCTGTGCCGATCGCTGCGATACCAAGCTCGGCCAGATATCGCGCGCCTTCCAGTCCGAGGCCGGGCGCGGTTGGCGAGAAATCCTGAGTTTCAGCCAGTGCGGCCATTTTACCCGTGTGGAAAAGTACGATATCACCCGCTTCTAGGGTGATATCAGCCGCCTTGGCCGCCGCTTTAATCGCGTCCTTATTAAAAGCAGTGCCATCGGGCACAGGGTTGCTATCATAGACTTTTGTCATATCAAGAAGCACGCCGCGTGTCGCAATCGGTGGAAGCGTATGAATAGAAAACTGCTTTAAGCCATCTGTAGCGACAAAGTCTGATGCTTTAACACCATTATAATAGGTATGTTCCGTTCCCATATGCCCCAATCCGTCCAATTGGCTGCCTATGCCGAGCCAGGTGTGGATCAGATCATCATTGCCGGTCGCCTGATTGGCACCAATCGGTGTGCCGGTTCCATCGGATAATTGCAGCACGGTGACAGAATAGCTGCGCGGACCATAGGCAGGTGTTTCTGGACCAACCGGTGCGCCAAGAGAATAGGATATACCTTCTGTCACCAGTTTGGCAGCGCGGGCCGTTTTTTCCGGCCTTACATAATTGAGAGCGCCGAGGCGATCGTCTGGCCCATGCGGGGAGGGGGACCATTCAGAGGGCGACTTTGGTGCCGCGCTGGATGGGGCGGCAGTTTGTGCCAGACTAGGGCCAGTAAAAGATGCGCATATCAGCGCGATGAAACCCACAGAGCGCATGATTCCTCCAATGCTTTATTTATTCCTAAAATCGGCTATTTCTTATCTGTGGACGATATCCAAAAAGAGAGCTGTCGTCTATAAGGCGTAAAGTTTGCAAGAGGATCGTGCGATATATCAAACAAAGCCTGCCGATGTCCTTGAAGTATTTTTGCAGGGACAAAATTGCATCTGGCAGAGGCCTTCATATATATCAAACTCATGCATCTATACCCCGCTTATACTTCGAAATCAGTCGATCAAATTTGACTGTCCCTGCATTCCAACACTTTCTTGACAAGAGGCCCTTATGACCCTTCGTAAAGCTGTTTTACCTGTTGCCGGATTTGGAACCCGTGTTCTGCCTGCAACCAAAACCATTCCTAAGGAAATGCTGCCTGTTGTCGACAGACCAGCGATCCAATATGTCGTCGATGAAGCTTTAGAAGCGGGCATTGAGCATATTGTCTTCGTGACCGGACGTAATAAGGGCGCAATTGAGGATTACTTTGATACAGCCTATGAGTTGGAAGCCACGCTCGACGCCAAGCGCAAGGGCGACGCACTGGACAAGATAAAGACGACCGTCCTACCCGCTGGGTCGGCGAGCTTTGTCCGTCAGCAATCGCCGTTGGGGCTGGGCCATGCAATATGGTGCGCGCATAGTATTATCGGGCAAGAAGCCTTTGCTGTTCTCCTGCCGGATGTCATCATTCAGGCTGAAAAAGGGTGCCTGCGCCAGATGGTTGAGGCCTATAATCAAAAAGGTGGCAATATCCTGGCTGTCGACGCGGTGCCTCAGGAGGAGGTTCACAAATATGGCATCATTGCTCCTAAAGCCCGCCAAGGCCGAGTGATCGAAATGAGCGGCATGATGGAAAAGCCAAGTCCTGAAGAGGCTCCGTCCAATCTTAAAATTACCGGACGATATATTCTGCAACCTGAGATATTTGGCTTTTTGAAAGATCAAAGTGTTGGTGCCGGAGGGGAAATACAATTGACAGATGCCATGGCACGGCTCATGCAAGAGCAAGCCTTTTATGGGTTTGAATATGAAGGGCGCGATTATGATTGCGGCTCTGTTCTGGGATATTTTGAGGCTGTCCTCGGCCATGCGCTGGCGCATAAAGAGATTGGTGCGCTGGCGCAAGATCTGATAAATGGAACTGTGAAGCCATAAAAGGAATATCAGAAATAAATGATTAATTGTATTAATTATCAATTTATTATGCGCATATCTTAATGCGAATTCTTATTACAGGAATTGCCGGATTTATCGGCTATAGTCTGGCTAAAGCGCTCTTGTCTGAGGGCCATGACATTATCGGCCTTGATAATCTTAACCCTTTCTATTCTGTCCGTCTGAAGCAGAAACGCCTCGCTGAGCTTGAAAAATATTCCGGTTTTGAATTTCAGGCCATGGATATCACATCACCGAATATCGCAGATTCCATAAACTCGCCTGAACGCTTGGATCGAATTATACATTTGGCCGGGCATGCCGGTGTCCGGCGATCGCTGGAAGAACCACAGGCTTATAT
>JARFRJ010000347.1 GCA_029287305.1 Hyphomonas sp.
GATAGCGGCGTGTTTGGTCTGAGCTGGGCCCATCTTGTTATTGAGTCAGGGGATTTCATCTCCCTGAGTGATGGACGTATCTGGCATGTTGAAGATGTGCGCGACCACACCTATCGCCATGTGCAGCTTCGCCCGCATATAGCGCCGCCCTCTCTTTTGCGTTATCGCGAACCACAAACGGATGCCAGCTTAGCAACCGGTTTTGCTCGACCACAACTGATTTTGATAGATGGCCCGATCCTGCCGGGTGAAGAGCGCGATATCCGCCCTTTGGTCTCTGTATATGCCAGCCCATGGCCCGGCCCTGTCAGCGTCTTGGCGGGGGTGGACACAACCACTTTTAGGCCCCGTGCGGAGCTTTTTGAGGCTGCCGGTATTGGCCGTTTGACAGAAGACTTGCCGCCCGCCGATGCCTCGCCAGAATCGGGCGCCGCCAGCCTAGTCATTGAAATGCCAGGCGAGCCCTTTGCCTCCCCATCCCCGACAGCAGACCGGCTTGATCATGCGCTTCTGATCGAACAGGCTGAGGGCTGGGAAATCCTCTCCTATACAGAGGCAGAATTGATCGCGCCGGAGACATATAGGCTGACGGGCCTGCATCGCGGCTTGCAGGCTAGCCCCAGCGGCGGCGCGGTGAAAGACACTCTCTGCCTGCGCCTCGATCATCGCCTTGTCCGCGCCGATCTTCGGGGCCAAGAGATTGGGCAGACCCTGCTCTGGCAAGCTAGCGGACGCGGTCTTGACGGTCCGCTCGTTTCCTTTTCCCATCAGTATCGCGCCGGGCTTGCCTTCGCGCCCGGCGATTTACAGGCGCGTGTTTTGGAAACAGGAGGCCTAGAGATACACTGGACACGGCAAGGTCTGGAAAGCCTGCCAGACTATATCCCAACCGGGCCAGCCCATCGCGGTGATTTTCAGGTCCAGCTCTGGCGCGCGGAGGCGCTTGTAGAAGAGGCCCGTGTGCCGGATCCGCTCTGGACACTCGCAATGGGCGACTGGCAAGCTGGGGATGTCATTGTGATAAGGGAGATCAGCCTTGATGGACGCCCTGGCCATAGCGCACGTCTCACACTTTAAAAGAGATTTGAGGGGCTTTTATAAAGCTGTTTTCGTGAGGGCCTTGCCTCTTTTTTGAGGGTAAAAATCGCCTGAAGATCAATCACAGACACAGTATGGCCGCGTATGGCCGCGCTTTACCTGATCCTTTCGGCCCCCGGATATTCCTTTATTGCCTCACTGCACCTATATCTTTCAGGATAGCTAATCCTCAGAGCTAAAATGGAAGAGAGAGGTTTCAGGCGGCGTTTTGATAACAGACCCTTATAAAATTCTCGGCCTTGACCGATCGGCCAGCCAAAGCGAGATCAAGCGCGCCTATCGTCGGCAGGCCAAGGCTTTGCATCCAGATCAACATCCCGATGATGCCAGCAAAGTGGACGCGTTCAAGCGCTTGTCTGCGGCCTATGCGATATTGAGCGATGAAACCAAGCGTGGGCAGTATGATCGCGGCGAGATTGATGCCAATGGCGAGCCTGTCGGGTTTGCCCATGCCGGTCATCCAGGCGCTGGGTTTGGCCAGCGTCGATATAGTCAAAGCGGGTCCGCAAGCCCGTTTGAGGATGTGTTTTCGCGATTTTACGAGGGTCAGGCCGGTCCTGATCCCCGGCAAGCTTACCGGCAACGGACAGGTCCGGTCAAAGGGCAGGATTTACGGTTTGCCCTGGACATTGATTTGGCCGATGCCGTCCTCGGTGCCAAACGCCGCTTGACCCTGCAAGGCCGCTCGCCCCTGACCGTGACCATACCGCCAGGGGTCACATCTGGCCAAACATTGCGCCTGAAAAGTCAGGGCGCGGCCTCGCCTTTTGGCGGACCGCCCGGCGATGCCCTGATTGAAATTACCGTACGGGCCGACAAGGTGTGGCAGCGCGAGGGCAATGATTTGCATATGAGCGTGCCGATAGATTTGGAAACCGCCGTGCTGGGCGGGAAAATTCCGGTTCAGGCCCCCGACGGACGGGTCCAGCTTAAAATACCCGCAGGATCGAATACGGGAGATATTTTACGATTGAAAGGCAAGGGCGTTCGCCACAAAATCAATCCCGGGCATTTATTTGTCAGGCTTGAAATTGTCTTGAAATCCCCAGATGATCCGGCTTTAGGTGAGTTTCTACGCGACAGGAAAAACTAGCGATTCTGTCAATCCAGTTCATCATCTATTCAGACCCGATGCGTATAGAGAGGGTATGAAGTTTCTATGTAGTCTTGTTCTGACGTTGAGTGTGTTCAGTTTATCGCCGGCTATGGCTCAGCCAGGGCCTACAGACAGAGCGCGTGAAGCGCGCGAAAGCGGCGAATATATCCCCTTGAAAACCATCATCCGAAAACTTGAGCGCGAATATGGCGGGTCATATCTGAATGCGCGCCTGCAAAGACGCGCTGATCAGCAGTCTCACTATATTATTGATTGGCTAACCGAGGATGGACGTAAACTTAAAATAGCTCTAAACGCACATACAGGACGCACCATCAGGATGGATAGGAGCCGGGGCTAGCCATGCGTATTCTTGTTGTTGAAGATAATCCTGATTTGCGCCGTCAACTGGCCGAAGCGCTGTCGCAATTTGGGTATGTTGTTGATTTGGCCTCTGATGGCGAAGATGGACATTTTTTGGGCGATACAGAGCCTTATGATGCGGCCATTTTGGACCTTGGCCTGCCCAAAATGGATGGTATTTCTATTCTCGAGCGCTGGCGTGCGAATGGGCGGGATTTCCCGGTTCTGATCCTTACCGCGCGGGACCGCTGGAGTGAGAAAGTTTCCGGATTTGATGCCGGGGCCGATGATTATCTGACCAAACCTTTTGTGATAGAAGAACTTTTAGCGCGGCTGCGCGCTCTTTTGCGCCGCTCCGCCGGGCATACGGTTGCCGCTTTGGAATGTGGGCATTTACGGGTCGATACGCGTTCAGCCCGCGCAACCTTGAAAGGCGCTCCGATTAAACTGACCGCGCATGAATATCGCCTCCTATCCTATCTGATGCACCACCAATCGCGTATTGTATCGCGCAATGAGCTTGTCGAGCATATTTATGATCAGGACTTTGATCGCGATTCCAATACGATTGAGGTTTTTATTGGACGCTTGCGCAAGAAAATCGGAACCGGGCGCATTGCAACCCAGCGCGGCATTGGATATCGGCTGGTTGATATTGATACGTAAGGCTGCCAGAAATCGATTTGTTTTATATATACCTGCTTTTGGATATCTTTGCCAAAGTGTAAGCCGCACCGGCAGACAGATCGGCTAAGCGGATGAAATTTTTCCCCTCTTTTCCATCACAATCTCTGGCGCTTAGGCTGCTTTTTTCCTCTGTGGTCATTTCCTTTGCCTTTGTTGCGGGGACAGCGATCATTTTTTCTCTGATCTATTACACGCAGACCCTCGCCAATCTGGATGATGAACTGGGAGAACAAATCCTTACCCTGGTGACCGCCGTGGAGATGGATGAAGCCGGTGAAATCCTTATCGATGAGCTGAAATTACCCGGCGATGAAGCCTTCCAAATCCCTTTATCCGGGCAATATTGGCTGATCGCCCGCCTACAAGATACAGGTCGCCTAACCGCGCCGCTGTTCAATTCTGCAAGCCTGTGGGATGGCGAAATTGTTTTTCCTGACCGCGTTTTGGCAGAATTGATAACCGATCCGGGGCGCACCATAACCCTAAATGGGACAGGGCCAAGAGATGAGCGGGTTCACCTGGTCGCAAAATCGATCCTCCTTCAGGAAGACGCCGCGCCGCTCATTTTCATAGCCGCCAAGGATCGCTCACAATTGGATTTCCGCACAGGCGGATTTATCTGGATTGTCATCTCCAGTATGACGATGTTTATCATTGTCGGACTTTTGGCGCTTTGGCTTGGCATTCACAAAGCCTTGCAGCCTCTGGCGCGTATGCGCCAAGATATAGAGGCCATCCGTGTCGGTAAAATCACTAAAATGGCCGATGATTATCCTGATGAGGTTTTACCTCTCTCCCAGGAAGTCAATAAATTGCTGGAGCATAATCGCGGTATTGTCGAGCGCGCTGAAACGCATGTCGGCAATCTGGCGCATGCCTTGAAAACCCCGCTCGCCGTCATTACCAATGAGGCTAAGGGTCAAACGGAGCTGGATCATATTGTGCGCAAACAGGCCCGCTCCATGCATGGCCATATTCAGTATTATCTAAAACGCGCACGCGCCGCCGCCCGGGCCCAGATCATCGGCACAAAAACTGAGATTGCCCCGGTTATAAATGATTTATCGCGGCTTTTCACCAAGCTGTTCATGGAAAAAGGAATTGGCATTACAGCCGATTGTCCTATGGGTCTTTATTGCCGCGGCGAGAAACAGGATTTGGAAGACATGCTCGGTAATCTGATGGAAAATGCCTGCAAATGGGCAGCCTCAAAAGTTCATGTCCATGTTGAGGCCGATAAGGAGACCATTTGTATCTATGTCGATGATGATGGCAAAGGCCTCACCGCAAAGGGGCGGGCGCAGGCCTTGAAGCGAGGTGTCCGGCTGGACCAGACCGAACCCGGCACGGGGCTCGGCCTGTCCATCGTTGCCGAACTTGCCGATATTCATACGGGGTCCATTATGCTGGAGCGCGCGCCGCGCCTTGGCGGGCTTCGCGCCAAATTGGTATTACCGCGCGCGTAAAAATGACCCGCATCGGGAGGGATGCGGGCCATTGGGGGTGTTATGTGTTGCGTGTGGCCTGACAGGTCGCGTCTGATGTACAGTCAGTCGCTGGAAATATCAGGCCTAAGTCTCAAGGCGCGGCGCT
>JARFRJ010000404.1 GCA_029287305.1 Hyphomonas sp.
GTAGACGCCAGACGCATATTCATTTTCACCCGCCCCACGGCAGACAAATCATAGCGTTCCGGGTCAAAAAAGAGCTGATTAAACAGCCCTTCAGCGGCCTCCTGTGTCGGCGGTTCGCCCGGGCGCATGACCCGGTAAATATCCGACAAAGCCTCAAAACGTGTTTCATTTTTATCCGCAAAAAGCGTATTTCTAAACCATATCCCTCGACCCGCCGGATCAATGTCCAATAATTCAATCTCTTCCAAACCGATATCCCGCAAATGCGCGATCAGCTCCTCGGTCAGCTCCTCGGTAGCCTCGGCAAAAATCTCGCCAGTCTCCATATCGACAATATCCCGCGCGAGGAATTTTCCCTCCAGAGCGGTTGATGGCAACAGAATGGATTTTGTTCCGCCTTTTTCTATTTTGCGCAGACCCAGAACCGTTATCTTCTTGCCAGCTTCCGCCACAACCTTACCCGTATTGGCATCGACAAGATCAAAGTCCAGCTTGCTGCCTTTCCAGGCCTCTTTCCTGAAATTTGTGACCCAACCCTTTTTTTCCAGACCATAGGTTGAGCGCGTATAGAACGCATCCAGCATGTCTTCTGTGTCATAGCCAAGCGCATAGAGCATGGTAGAGGCTGGCAGCTTCCGTTTACGGTCAATACGCACATTCAGGATATCCTTGGCATCAAATTCCATATCCAGCCAAGACCCACGATAAGGAATAATTCGCGCAGAAAACAAAAGCTTTCCAGAGGAATGTGTCTTGCCACGATCATGATCGAAAAACACGCCCGGCGAGCGATGCATTTGCGAGACAATAACGCGCTCTGTCCCATTGACGATGAAGGTGCCTTTATCGGTCATTAAAGGCACATCACCCATATAGACCTCTTGTTCCTTGACCTCTTTGACAGAGCGGGCCCCGGTTTCTTCATCAATATCAAAGACGATCAACTGCAACAGAACCTTGAGAGGCGCCGCATAGGTCAAATCGCGCTGCTGACACTCCTCAACATCAAATTTAGGGGGCTCAAACTCATAGGAGGAATATTCCAGAATGGCCTTTTCATTAAAGTCCTTAATTGGAAAGACGCTCCTGAAAACCCCGCCAATACCCTCTTCCGAACGCTCAGAACGCGGCGTGTGTATTTGCAGGAATTGCTCATAGGAAGAGCGCTGAACCTCGATCAGATTGGGCATTTCCAAAGCTTCCGGTATTTTTCCGAAGGATTTGCGAATGCGTTTCTTTTCAGTGAAGGAGAGAGCCATCAATATGTCCCGTTTTAAAAGCATCTGAATCAGATGCGTGAGTAAACCTGTTTACGGCTATCGGAGACCTTCAGACTGAGCTGAACACCCCGATACATTGAACACACGGACGCGGCGCGCATGAAAATCTGCCCGCCGCGTGTCATGTAAAGGTCAAAACGGCCCCCGTGTGACGCCGCCTTGAAGATGTGGTGCACATGTGCGCCTATTTGATTTCGACGGTTGCCCCGGCTTCTTCGAACTTCTTCTGCAGCTCTTCGGCCTCGTCCTTGGAAACAGCTTCCTTGATTGGCTTTGGAGCGCTGTCCACGAGCGCCTTTGCTTCTTTCAGGCCCAGGCCTGAAACAACTTCACGCACGACTTTGATAACACCAATTTTCTTGTCGCCGGCAGAAATTAGGACAACGTCAAACTCTGTTTGTTCTTCAACCGCTGCGCCACCAGCATCGCCGCCCGCTGGACCAGCAACCGCGACAGCCGCAGCCGCTTTAATGCCACGCTCTTCTAGGTAATCGTTCAGCTCTTTAGCTTCAAGTATCGTCAAGCCCAAGAGCTCATCACCAAGTTTTGCAATATCAGTCATTTTAAAATTCTTTCATAAGTTGAGTAGAGGGTTATAAATTTAGCGTTTAAATGACAGCGTCAGGCCGCAGCCTTTTCACGAATAGCATCAATAGCACCCGCCAATTGCTGGCCCGGCGCATTCACGCGCTGGACAATCTGGCTCGCTTGACCCAGCAAGCGGACAACAACAGTTGCAATCAATTCTTCGCGTGACGGCATTTTGGCAAGGACATCAACACCAGCCGCATCCATTACATCGTTCCCCATCAGGGCCCCGACTAGCTTCAGCTTGCTGTTTTCCTTGGCGAAATCCGTTGTTACCTTTGCCGCCGCTGAAGGTTCCTCAGCATAGGCAATGGCCACTTGGCCTGAAAACATGTTTGCCGCCGCATCGCCGCCTTTGCCCGCAAGGGCTATTTTGGCAATCCGGTTTTTAACCACTTTCAGTTTGCCGCCATTTTCCAGCAGCTTTCGTCTCAGGCCTGTCATTTCCGCAACACTAAGACCGGTATAATGTGTCACAACCACAGAGCCGGAAGCTTCGAAAATGCCTTCAAGCTCCTTTAATGCGACTGCTTTTCCAGCTTTATCCATTACGGTTCTCCTAAAAAGGCATTCGGACCATTCCAAACACCCGGATTTTGCGCTGATTTGAGGCATGTGCCTCAATCCAGCCTCTGCCGAGGGCATTCAGAGCGGTCGAAGCATAGGCGATCATACGCCCCTCACCTCTCTCACCCCGTCTAACATAGGAATTATCAACCCATATGGATTGACCCATGATCTTGGACAGAGATAAAAATGCCCGATCATCGAACATCTTTACAAGGCGTGCCGTATAACCTAGGCGGTTCTATTCCGCAAGAGCCAAATTCGTATCAATTGCCACGCTCGGCCCCATTGTTGAAGACAGCGTAATACGTTTGAAATAGGTTCCCTTGGCGCCAGATGGTCTGGCTTTTTTCAACGCGTCAACAAAAGCTTTGACATTGGCTTCCAGCGCGTCTTGCGTAAAGCTCGCCTTGCCAAGCCCTGCATGCACGATGCCGGCCTTTTCAACCCGAAACTCAACCGCACCGCCTTTGGAATCGGACACAGCCTGCGCAATATTAGGCGTCACTGTGCCGACTTTCGGATTTGGCATCATGCCGCGTGGGCCCAAAATCTTACCCAGACGCCCCACAACCGCCATCATATCCGGAGAGGCGATCACGCGATCAAACTCCATAAAGCCGCCTTGGATTTTTTCCATCAGATCTTCTGCGCCAATAATATCAGCGCCGGCCTCTCTGGCCTCTTCGGCCTTGGCATCACGGGCAAAAACCGCAACACGCACCGTGCGACCTGTTCCGGACGGTAAATTACAGACGCCCCGAACCATTTGATCGGCATATTTGGGATCAACGCCCAAATTCACTGCAATATCAATGGTTTCGTCAAATTTTGTTTTCGCATTCGATTTTACGAGACTGATCGCATCTGTAACCGAATAGACAGCTTTGCGGTCAACTGCGTTTCGCGCTGCTTGCATACGTTTTCCAGCCATGTCCTACTCCACCACTTCCAAGCCCATAGACCGGGCCTGCCCTGCAATAATCAATGTTCCGGCATCCAGATCATTCGCGTTCAAATCTCCTTGCTTCACCTCAGCAATCTCACGGCATTGCGCCATCGTTACGGTGCCAGCTTTTGTAAAGCCAGGCTTTTCAGAGCCTTTTTTCAGTTTGGCCGCCTTTAGCAAAAGCACAGAGCCCGGAGGCGATTTAACGATAAAGGTGAAGGATTTGTCCTGATAATAAGTGATCACGACAGGTAATTTTACGCCCGGTTCATTGCCTTGGGTCTTGGCATTGAAGGCTTTGCAAAATTCCATAATATTGATACCGCGTTGGCCAAGCGCCGGGCCAACGGGGGGCGAAGGATTGGCCTGTCCAGCCGGGATTTGGAGCTTTAACTGCCCCAGAAGTTTTTTTGCCATTATGTCCTCACAGATTTGACAGTGACGGTGGTCTTTCGATCCGCCAGAAGGATGAATTGAGGGTTTGCGGTAAAATGCCTAGACGGAAGCTTCCGCAAGGCGAGGCATATGCGCTATCTACCGGGCTGTGTCAATACAGGCAATGGGCCCATATCTTGTGACGCACGCCGTCGGGAGCACCCGCCCGCACACATAGGCCTTTTAGGCTGTAAATCTCTTGACGATAATAGCCCTGAACGGAGATTATCGCTTAAATTTTGGCATAGCCTTTTTGGTTGATATAATCACGCAATTCACGTCCACGACGACTTGGGTCGGGATGGGTGGACATAAATTCAGGCGGTTTTTGCCCCCCCCCTTGCGCCGCCATCAACTCCCAGAAGCGGGGCGCCTGACGGACATCAAATCCAGAGCGATGCATATAATCCACACCCAGCCTATCTGCTTCCAGTTCATGGCGGCGACTGAACGGCAATATCACACCAAATTGGACCGCCGCCCCGCCCAAAACCGCCAACTCATTACCATATTTACTGAAGCTCTCTGATGAGCTGATGGCAATCGACCCGGCGAGCAAACCGATTTGTGCAATCATCGTCGTTTGCATACGCTGGGCGGCATGGCGTTAGACAGAATGACCCACTTCATGCCCGAGGACTGTGGAGAGCTGATCCGAATTTTCGCTCAACTCTGTAATTCCGCGATACACACCAACGCGATTGCCTGGCATGACGAAAGCATTGACGGTGTCCTCATCAAAGATGGCGACATCCCATTGCTCCTGCGCTTTCGGTGTGCCTTTCACCAAGCGCGACCATGTGCCCATGACATAATTATTCAGCTGCTTATCCGTACTAAGCTTGCTTTGCTGCTTTAACTCAGACCACACATTGTTGGACATATTGGCAAGAAATCCATCTGTCTGTTCGAGGCTGACACAGCCATTGACAATGGGAAAAACGGTACCGATTGCCAAGCCTTTCAATATACCCCGACGAGAAAGGTTTATCTGCGGCGCTCTATCCAGAACATTTTGTGGTATTTCAACAGGCTTCGACACCGACATGCACCTCCATAATTCTCATTGAAATAAGTTTAGCGTGTAAAGCGGCCTCTAATCAAGATTTAAAGACAGTTCCTTACGGGGTCAACGCCCTGTCTTCCAGCTG
>JARFRJ010000451.1 GCA_029287305.1 Hyphomonas sp.
TCCACGTATCGCATTTGCAGGGTCAGATGAGGCTGTCAGTGGCATGATCGGCTTTCCAAGCAGGAAGATATCCCATAGCATGATCTGCCTGTACGTCGAGCCTTGCTGTCCTATGACATCGGCAAGAAGGATCAGAATAAGCGTCTTGGCGGTTTCCTTTCAAGCTTCATCAGAATATTTATGTGTGTTATTTCATGAATATAAGGGTTCGCACTGGCGAGATGGGCGGATATGCCGTATTTAGCCGCTTGCACACGGCGCATATATCAATTTCAGTCATGAAGACGCCGAGGATCGCCCTATGCTGACCTATCTTGCCAATCCGCATCGTTTTATGAAAGCCTCGTCCTTTGCCGTGCCGATCTCATTTCTTGCGGCGGCAATCTTGATCGGCTTTTCGATCTGGCAAGGGCTCTATATCGTGCCGCCAGAAGCGGTGCAGGGAGATAGCGCCCGCATCCTGTTTGTGCATGTGCCAGCCGCCTGGATTTCCATGGCGGCGTATATGGCGATGGCGGGGGCAAGTTTTGTCTGGTTTGTCTGGCGGCATGAATTAGCCGATATCGCGGCGGCCTGCATCGCACCGATTGGCGCGGCCTATACGTTGATATGTCTGGCGACAGGATCGATCTGGGGGCGACCGACTTGGGGCACATGGTGGCAATGGGATGATGCCCGCATGGTCTCGGTTTTGATTCTTCTTTTCATGTATTGCGGGATTATGGCGCTTCGCGCTGCTTTGCCTGTTCGTCAGCAGGCGGCCAGAGCGTGCGCAATTTTGGCTATGCTTGGGGTGATCAATATCCCTTTGATCAAATTTTCAGTCGACTGGTTTACCTCCCTGCATCAGGAGGCGAGTATTATCCGCATGGATGGTCCGGCGATGAGCCCTGAATTTCTTTATCCTCTCTTGATCGGGGCGAGCGGACATGTCCTGCTCTGTGCAGGCCTTGTCATGACCGCCATGCGCAGCGACATCTTTTTGCGTCAGATCGCGCGCCAGCGCCGGGCGCTGCTCTCACAAAGTATCTGAAAATGGACCTTTTGCCTGAATTTGACAAAAACGCCGCCTATATCTGGGCGAGCTATGCGATTGCGGCGCTGATTCTGACCGTGCTTAGCGTCCTTATCGGACTAAAGGCCCAGCGCGTCAGCAAGCTGAAAAAATCAATAGACGCAGCCGCCCCGGCGATAAGCGATAAACCCAGACCGCCTGTAGGTCCATCATCATGACGCGCTGGCTGGCCGCTCTACCTTTAGCGCTGATGCTCATTCTGGGCCTGATCGGCCTGTTCAGCTTGCGTCAGGACCCGGCGGAAAGTGTGACCTATCCACAAGATAGAAAAGCGCCCGATTATGTGTTCCAGCC
>JARFRJ010000484.1 GCA_029287305.1 Hyphomonas sp.
ATGCGGCTTATTTTGGTTTGCCCATACATATGGCGGAGCTGACGGGACGATCGGACAAATTTGACCGTCTGCATCAAAGCCTGATTGAGGCGGGCATTGCGCGCTGGCTGCATGGGGAACTGGAAATCTGGGACTATACCCCTTTAAGAGAGGCGGATCGTGTGGCCGACCGGATCGTTGAGCAGTTGGAAGTGGGCAAGACCTGACCTTAAAGCGTTTATGATTCCTTTTGGCCGGGGCACGTTCTAGACATTGAAGCGGAAGAGCAGGACATCCCCATCCTTGACGATATAGTCCTTGCCTTCGGCGCGCATTTTGCCCGCTTCCTTGGCACCCTGTTCGCTGCCATGCGCCACATAGTCCTCATAGGCAATCGTTTCAGCGCGGATAAAGCCCTTTTCAAAATCACCATGGATGACCCCTGCTGCCTGCGGTGCGCGCATACCCTGGTGGATTGTCCAAGCGCGGGTCTCTTTCGGCCCGGATGTGAAATAGGTCTGTAAGCCGAGCAGGCTATAGCCTGCCTTGATCAAACGGTTGAGCCCGGCCTCTTCAAGATCAAGGCTTTGCAGAAATTCTTCTGCTTCCTCATCGTCCAAGAGCGCAAGCTCGCTTTCAATCTGGGCCGAGATGACGACCGCTTCAGCGCCTTCCTTGGCGGCATGGGCGAGAACCTTGTCTGAATAGGCATTTCCCGTTGCTGCCTCATCTTCACCGACATTAGCAATGTAAAGAACAGGTTTGGCGGTTAGAAGTTGCAGCATTTTCCATGACTTTTCATCCTCCTCTGAAATTTGCGCATAGCGGGCAGGACGGCCCGCATTCAGTTCAGCCAGCGCCAGATCGAAGAGCGCAATTTGCGCTTTGGCTTCCTTATCGCCGGAACGGGCTTTTTTATCGGCATTAGCCCGGCGCTTTTCAAGGCTCTCCATATCGGACAGCATCAACTCAGTCTCAACCGTCTCCAGATCAGCGATCGGGTCAATCCGCCCATCAACATGCGTAATATCATCATCCTCAAAACAGCGCAGCACATAGAGGACGGCATCGGTTTCACGAATATTGGCGAGGAATTGATTGCCGAGCCCCTCGCCCTTGGACGCGCCTTCAACGAGACCGGCAATATCGACAAAATTCATGCGCGCAGGGATGATCTCTTTCGAGCCGGAAATCTCTGCCAATTTGGCCAGGCGAGGTTCCGGCACGGCAACATCGCCGACATTCGGCTCAATTGTGCAGAATGGATAATTGGCTGCCTGCGCCGCCGCGGTGCGTGTAAGCGCGTTGAAGAGGGTTGATTTACCGACATTGGGTAAGCCGACAATTCCACATTTAAAGCCCATAATTCTATCTTTCCCGCCTGATGTTCAAAATTCTCTCTCTATATAGTCGCCCTGATCACAAAAAAGCGACAAGGGATAGTAGGATACAGGCTTAAACCCTGCATCGTCTATTTTTCTAAACTTATCCTGTCTGCTTTGGGTCCAGCTTTGGCGCGGGGGCCAGGCGCATCACTTCCGATTGATAGCGCTCATCAGCGCCCTGACAGAGCAGGCCTAAACTGCGCACACAGGCTGAGATCAGTGGATCAAGCCAGACCTGGTCGGCTTTGGAAAAATCTGACAGGACATAGGGCATAACTTTGGATTTCTCCCCTGGATGACCAATACCGATGCGAATGCGGCGTATATCCGGGCCTAAATGCGCCAGCGCCGAGCGAACCCCATTATTACCGGAATGCCCGCCGCCCTGCTTGACGCGGAGACGACCCGGAGCCAGATCAATCTCATCATGAAAGAGAATAATATCTGAGGCTTTAATCTTGTAAAACTTTGCCGCCTTCGCCAAGGCCTGACCGGATTCATTATAAAAAGTCATTGGTTTCAGCAAAAGCGCTTTGACCGGGCCAGTTTGGGTCTCAATCACACCTTCAGATACCATGGCATTGAATTTCTCCCGCCACGGTCTGAAATTGTAATGCGCTGCAATCTCATCTAGCACCCAAAAGCCGACATTATGCCGATTATCGGCATATTTCGGTCCGGGATTGCCTTGCCCGGCAATGATAATCATAGGGTCCGCCCCTGTCTTGCTAAACCAGCTTAGGATCGGTGCCAAAGCGTTAAAAAGCGTTTTGAAGCTAGGCACTGGAATCTTAGACTGTCACGAGGCGACAGCGGTTAAGCGTCACCCTCACCGTCATCGCCAGCTTCGCCGTCTTCACCCTCAGACGCGCTGCTTGTGGTAGACGCGGTGCGCCCAGCAATGGTCGCAATGGTAAAGTCCCGATCGGTAATGCGGGGTTCTGCGCCTTCTGGCAGGGCGATATCGGAGATTTTGATATTGTCGCCAATCTCAAGCGTTGAGACATCGGCTTCCAGACTATCTGGAATGGCGCTCGCTGCCACACTCAATTCAACGGCATATCTGACAACGTTCAGCGTACCGCCCTTTTTAAGGCCTGGAGAAACCTCCTCGCCGACAAAATGGACAGGCACTTCAACCGTTACAATCTGGTCTGCCTTCACGCGATAGAGATCGACATGCAAAACCTTGTCGGAGACAGGATGAAACTGAATATCCTGTGGAATGACAAGCTGCTTGGCCCCTTCATGAATGAGGGTTACTGTATTGCCTTTAAACTGGCCAGTATTGAGCGCTCTAGTTAACTCATTCTGCTTTAGAGATATCGCAACAGGGTCCTGGCCGCCGCCATAAAGGACACCCGGGGTAAGCCCCACCCGGCGGGCCGCGCGCGCGCCGCCTTTTCCAGTACGTGAACGCACATCGACAGTCAGTTCAATATTAATAGACATTTTGTTTCCTTTCGCCCTGAGATCCGTGCGCTTTGATCTGTGCGCATAATCACCTGACACGTAGGATTTGTTCCCACGTTTCCAAAGATCGCCCTTATACGGGCAGATATCCTACCGGGCAAGGGAAAAACACTGGCTGTTGCGACGACCTGAACCGATCCATTCTGAACACGATAATATCCGTACAAGACTATATTGGTGCAAACTGGCTGGCTATAAAACAGACTGTGCAAAAGACGGTCTTTGCTTTATTCGGCCTGCCAGACAATCTTACCGGCAATCAGCGTGGCCAGCGGCTTAGCGTCCAATATTTCGGCCTCTGGAATGACCATAATATCACGGTCAAAGACGGTGATATCAGCAAGCTTTCCAACCTCCAGCGTCCCGAGGACATCTTCCTGAAAACTGGCAAAAGCCGGTGCTTTTGTGAACATGGCCAAAGCTTCTTCGCGGCTGACCACTTCTTCGGGTGACCAATCTTTTCCGCTTGTTCCCTCCAGCGTCTTGCGGGCGATAGCCGCATAAAACTCAATCAGGGGAGAGCCAAATTCGACCGGCGCATCGGACCCGCCGACAATCAGCCCCCCCTGATTGAGCACAGTCTTCCAAGCATAGGCACCGTCCAACCTGTCGCTACCCAGACGATCGGGGGCAAATTTCAAATCCCCAATAGCATGACTGGGCTGCATCGAGGCGATAATGCCGAGCCGCGCCAAGCGCGGTATATCCTGCGTGCGCAGAATTTGCGCATGCTCAATGCGCCAGCGATGATCTGTATAGGCGGGAATATCGCTCTGTTCAGCCCGCACCATAGCTTCGCCAATCCAGTCAATCGCATCAGAATTGGCCTTGTCTCCTATGGCATGGACGGCCATTTGCACATCTTCTGTCAGAGCCTCTTCAAAAAGGGCCATCGTTTCAGCTTTACCCCGTAAGGCAAGACCCTTTGTCTCTGGCCTGTCTGAATAGGGCTGAAACAGTAAGGCACCGCGACTGCCCAGCGCCCCATCCATATAGATTTTGACCGACCGATTGAGAACCGTATCGGTTTCAAATTTCTGTCCGGCAGCAATATTAAATCCATCGACATCATAGGCATTATAGACCCTTTGGGGGAGGTTGCCATTACGGGACAAGGCCTGCATTATCGGGGCTTCAGGCAGGGAAACGGACATATTATGCACGCCGGTCCAACCCCGGCTGGCATAAAGCCGCGCCCCGGTTTCAAGCGCTTTGCCTAAATCAGCTTCGCTAGGGCTTTCTGTCAGGCCGGAAAACAGACCCATGGCATTATCAATCATCAGGCCCGTGGCCGCGCCCTCTGCATCGCGTTCAATCTGCCCGCCTGCCGGATCTGGCGTTGCCTCCATAATGCCGGCGGCTGTCATGGCCGCACGATTGGCGAGCAGGGCATGCCCATCGGCCCTAGTTAAAAGGACCGGATTGTCGGAACTGACCGGATCAATATCCGCCGCATTTGGCATACGCGCCTCTGGCCAATCGGTTTCGATCCAGCCTCGCCCGATCAGAACCTCGCCCGCTTCTAGACGTTGCACTTCCGCCTCTATGCGCGCGACAAGCGCAGCGATCGACCCAATACCGGACAGATCAAGGGTCAACTCCCGCACGCCAATGCCAGCCAGATGCGCATGCCCATCCACAAAACCTGGATAGATAATACCGTCAAAATGCATGTGGGAGAGGGCAGGCGTGATAATGTCCGGCTTTTTACCTTCAGAGAAAACGGCGCGAATAACCCCCGCCTCATCAATCAACAGGCCGTGAACATCCTCTGTCGTCTCAGTCCCGGTATAAATTTTATCCGCAGTATAAATCGTCGCCGGGCCCACCAGCTCTAGGGGAGGCTCCGGTCTTTGCCCGCAGCCGATCAGACCAATAAGGAAGATTAAATAAATAAAAGACCGCATCATATGTCCTGCTTTTTTTTATATAAATGAGGCCGGGATTAAACCTCGGCCTGATTCATATCTAATCGGGCAGGATGGGAAAGTACAGCCTGTTCAAAACAAGCTGTCTGTAAAAGAGAAAGCTCTAAACTGAAACGGTCTCTTTTTTCTCAATATCCCGCTTGATTTTAGCAGCTTTGACAGACAGGTCTGCCGCTTTGGCTTTCGCCAGAAAGCCATCCAGCCCACCAAGCTTGTCCACTGTGCGCAAGGCTTTGGCCGCAATTTTGAGCTTATAGGACTGATTGAGAGATTCAGAATGCAGGCGCACATCAAGCAAATTCGGCAAAAACCGACGCTTGGTTTTCACATTGGAGTGGCTCACATTATGTCCGGACATCGGCTTTGTACCGGTCAATTCACAAACGCGCGACATGGCAGGCTTCCTTAAAGTGCTATTTCATAAAGCGCGTGACCTAACGGGTCTGGCCTTTCAGGTCAAGCTTTTTATGTGAAGGTAGAGGACGCTAAAAGGGTGATTTGTCCCCTGATCAGAAGATTATGCGGCAACCGTGTCGCCTATCATGGATATTGCTTGGAAAATATGTAAGAGGATGGAAAAAGAAACCCTTGATATTATCCTGATCAAGGGTCAAATTCGATTGTTTTTGACTATAGCGGGCCGGGAAATTGCAGACGGATCATATACACACGCTTAAAGCCATTCTTGGCCCAACCAATACCGGTAAAACCCACTATGCTATTGAGCGTATGCTGGCGCACAGTTCTGGCATGATCGGCCTGCCTTTGCGTCTTTTGGCCCGTGAGGTCTATGATAAAGTCGTTGCGATAAAAGGCGCCAATCAGGCCGCCCTAATTACCGGTGAAGAACGCATCTGGCCGGAAAAGGCGCGCTATCTGATCTGCACGGTCGAAGCGATGCCCGTCGGTGAGCCTGTTGAATTTCTCGCAATTGATGAGGTCCAGCTCGCTGAACATGCCGATCGTGGACATATTTTTACGGACAGATTATTACATGCCCGGGGTAAATCAGAGACCTTGCTTTTGGGGTCAGATACGATCCGGCCCATTTTACATGCCCTCGACTTAAAAGTTGAGGCAACCCCGCGGGAAAGATTTTCTGAGCTGAAATATACCGGCCCGGTCACACTGACCAAACTCCCCAAAAGAAGCGCGGTTATCGCGTTCAATTCAGAACAGGTCTATGCCATTGCAGAAGTTCTGCGTCGCCAAAAGGGGGGCGCGGCGGTCATTATGGGCGCGCTGAGCCCGCGCACCCGCAATGCCCAAGTTGAGCTTTATCAATCCGGCGAGGTTGATTATCTGGTCGCGACCGATGCGATTGGCATGGGGCTTAATCTCGACCTTGATCATATTGCCTTTGCCGCACTTTCAAAATTTGATGGCCGCAAGCATCGCGCTTTAAAGCCGGCGCATATGGCCCAAATCGCTGGCCGCGCGGGGCGCTTCCGGCAATTGGGAACCTTTGGTGAAACTGCCAATATTCCTGCTTTTGATTCTGAGATGGTCAGCCGGATTGAAAACAACACATTCCAACCGATTGAGATTTTGCAATGGCGTAATTCCAATCTGGATTTTTCTAGCCTAGACGCCCTGATGCAAAGCCTGTCACGTCCGTCCGGAAATGTCATATTGCGCCAACATTCCAGCGCCTTGGATGAATGGATTTTGCGCCGTCTGGTTCTGCGAGCAGATATTCAAGATCAGATGCGCAATGAAGCCGATATCAGACGGCTATGGGATATTTGCCGTTTGCCTGACTTTCGTAAAGCCGGACATGAAGGTCATTATGAAATTATTGAATCGCTCTGTGACCATCTTCTAGACCCGCAAGCGCGCTTGTCTGATCAGGCAATTGAAAACCGTTTGAAGCGGCTGAGCCAGCCTGTGCATGATATTGCCAGCTTGCAGGAAAAGCTTGCCGCTATTCGCACCTGGACCTATGTGGCGTATCGCGATGACTGGCTGGAGAACCCACAAGTCTGGCGCGAGCGTACCCGCGAACTGGAAGACCATCTATCTGATGCTCTGCATAAGAGCCTAACCTCACGCTTTGTTGATCGACGGACCACAGCCTTGCTGGCTGGCCTAAAAAAAGATCAGCATTTTATTGCCGACATTATGCCAAGCGGCGAGGTAAGCGTGGAAGGCCATCGCCTCGGACAGTTAAAAGGGCTCGTCTTTGAACCAGATTCCAACGCCCGCACGCTGGAAGGCAAAGCCCTGCGCGGCGCGGCGCAAAGCGTGCTGCTTCCAATCCTGAGCGAGCGGCTGAACGCCATATGTGTTGCCGATGACAGTCTGTTTACGCTGACCGAAGATATGAAAATTGTCTTTCAGGGCCATCCGATTGCGCGCTGGCAGAAGGGTAAGGATTGGCCAAGCCCAATTGTCCACCTGATTGGCAGCGAGCAAATCCCTGCGGCAATGAAAGAGCCGGCCCGAGCCCGATTACAAAACTGGACGGAAAATTACATCCAGGCCAGACTGCCAACGCATAAAAGGCTTTTGGACAAGTCTGAAACAGATCCCCTGTCCGCCCCGGCCCGCGGCCTTGTCTACCGCCTGCTTGAAACCGGTGCAGCGATTGATTTGCGCCAACAAGGGGCCAGTGGTCGCATTGAGGCCGAGCAGCGGGAGGCTTTAAAGAAACTGGGGGTTCGCGCCGGGCGCGTCAGCGCCTATATTCCGGATGCCTTAAAGCCAGCCAGTCAAAAGCTGATTGTCGATTTACGTACTCTTTTTGACCAAGCAGAGCCCTACCCCGCCGCACCGCCCGGGGCTGGCAGTTTCCCGCGCGCAGCAGATTGGAGCGACGCCTATTTGCAGATAAATGGATATTTACGGTTCGGCAAACGAGCGATCCGCGCGGATCTGGCCGAACGTCTGGCCTGGGATATTGCCAATCGTCGCAAACAGGCAGAAAAACCGACCTTCTCCCTGCCGCCGGAACTGGCCTCACTGGTTTCTTGTCCGGCAAGTGAGTTCCCAGATGTTTTGAAAGGATTTGGGCTGATCCCAACTGAGCGCGATGCCGAGACGGGCCAGCCGCTTTTCTGGCGTATCCCTCGCCGATCAAAGCCGGCACACTCTGCCAGTATGCGTAGACAAAATAAAAACCCCGATAAGGCAGACCCATCACAGCCCAATGTGAAAACCCGTCCCGTTGACCCGCAAACATCGCGGCCGAATAAATCCGGGCCCAAGAAACCGCACAATACAAATTCGCCAAACGCCTATAGCCCCTTTGCCGCCTTGGCAGACATCTGGCCAAGCCCGATATCCTCCCCGTCAAAAAAGCGCATAAAGCCAAACCATAAGAGGACGAAACCTTCTGCCAAACCGGCGGGACCTGCCACGCCGTCTCACGCGACAAAAAATACGGATAGAATCGGTCAGTCTGCCCCTTCAGCGCATAAGCACAAGCAGGTTGCAAAACCCGGACAAAAGCCTGATGGGGATT
>JARFRJ010000502.1 GCA_029287305.1 Hyphomonas sp.
CAAATGTCTGGCCGATCGATTCGCTCCGGATCCAGGCGCTATAGGGGGCTGTGCGTGCGCCCGCCCCAATCCAGATTTGTGGAAAGTCGGCGGCAAGCTTGCTCTGATCTTTCCCGGACAAGGCTTTGAGCGGGTGCAAAAGGCCCAATTTGTGCAGGATGCGCCCAGGCGTGCTGGGGTTTAAGCACAGTGTTTTAATGTCTTTAGTAAAGCTTGAAACGGCTTGCAGGCGCTGAAACCGGGCCTCGTCCAATAAGGCTTGCGAGATAGAACGCACTTGCGCAGCATTACCTGCCCGGCCATCTGAAACGGCCCAAATGGAGGCGTATGGGTCCGCTTTACCCGGCATTATCTGAAGGTTACATCGGCAATTTCATAGGCACGGGCACCGCCCGGCGCATTCACTTCAGCTTCATCACCTGCCTCTTTACCGATCAGGGCCCGGGCAATCGGCGAGGTGATGGATATTTTCCCCGATGCCACATCAGCCTCGTCTTCCCCGACGATTTTATAGGTCGATTCTTTTTCGCTCTCGACATCTATCAAAGTCACCGTCGCGCCAAAGATAATTTTGGATCCGGAGAATTTCGTAATATCGATCACATCAGCGCGCGCCAGCTTATCTTCCAATTCAGCCAGACGGCCCTCAATGAAACTCTGCTTTTCCTTGGCGGCATGATATTCGGCATTTTCCGACAAGTCGCCATGTTCACGCGCCACTGAGATGGCCTGAATGATATTCGGTCGCTCAACGGTTTTCAAATTTTTCAGTTCTGCTTCAAGGGCTTCATGCCCTTCGCGGGTCATTGGGATTCTTTGCATGATGAAGTAACCGTTCTTAATATTATAGACATAAAATTGATAGGAGTTTGTCCATGACTCGGTAAGTCGTATTAGATGGGCTTTTATATCAAGATTGCAAGGGGCAGACATCCAGAGGACCGCCCGTCAAGGCTTTTATAGCTTCTATGGCCGCCAGA
This sequence comes from Hyphomonas sp., assembly GCA_029287305.1. Lineage (GTDB taxonomy): Bacteria > Pseudomonadota > Alphaproteobacteria > Caulobacterales > Hyphomonadaceae > CALLCD01. Next base: position 981 of record JARFRJ010000502.1, read on the forward strand.
GATGCGGCCATTGTGGTGAAATAGGGGATTTTGCGATTGACCGCGGTGGAGCGGATGGACGCAGAATCGCGCACCGATTGGGCCCCTTCTGTCGTATTGAAGACAAGCGCAATCGTGGCATTAATCATCGCATCCACAATATGCGGCTGGCCTTCAATGACTTTATTGATCGTCACAATGTCCAGACCGTTTGCGCGCAGATAATTGGCCGTACCAGACGTCGCGATCAGCGAAAAGCCGAGCTTTACAAGCGTCCGCGCACCCTCAATCATAGCCTCTTTATCGCTGTCTTTCAGTGAAATAAAGACTTGCCCTGAGCGGGGCAATTGCATGCCACTGGCAATCTGGGCTTTCAAGAAGGCCGCACCAAAATCATCATCCCAGCCCATAACTTCGCCCGTGGAGCGCATTTCCGGGCCAAGAATAGGATCGATATTTTCAAATCGCGCGAAAGGAAAGACCGCCTCTTTCACAGCAACACGCTTTGGATATGCATCGGTCAGATCAAAATCTGACAGTTTTTGGCCGGCCATCAGCTTGGCTGCAATACTGGCAATCGGATGCCCGACCGCCTTGGCGACGAAAGGGATGGTTCGCGAAGCCCGCGGATTGGCTTCCAAGACATAAATCGTCTCATCTTTGACGGCAAATTGTATATTAATCAATCCTTTAACCTTTAAGGCTAAAGCCAGAGCCTTGGTATGAACGGCTAATTTATCCAAAATGTCCGGTCTCAGCGTATAGGCAGGCAAGGCGCAGGCGCTGTCCCCAGAATGGACCCCGGCTTCTTCAATATGCTCCATAATACCGGCAATATGAACGGCTTCCCCATCGCACAAGGCATCGACATCAACCTCAATCGCATCGGATAAATACCGGTCTAGGAAAAGGGCCGCCTCACCACTTCCCTGACTGGCCTCCTCAGCCGCCTGCAAGGCGGCCTTCGCAAAGGTCTGAATATCACTATCATCATGGCAGATTTCCATCGCCCTTCCACCAAGAACGAAGCTGGGCCGCAGCATCACCGGATAGCCAAGCTGCTGGGCCGCTTGGCGCGCCTCATCAACCGTTCTGGCTGTCGCCGAGGGGGCTTGAGATATTTCAAGCGCGTCGACAAGTTTTGCAAACTGTTCGCGATCTTCAGCCAAATCAATCGCGGTTGGTGAGGTACCGAGAATGGGGATATCTGCTGCAACGAGAGGGGTGACCAATTTGAGCGGCGTTTGGCCGCCAAACTGCACAATAACACCGTCAAGCGTGCCGATCGCCTGTTCTTTCAGGGCAATTTCAAGAACATGCTCACTTGTCAGAGGCTCAAAATAGAGCCGATCGGAGGTGTCATAATCGGTTGAGACGGTTTCTGGATTACAATTGACCATAATCGATTCGATATTTAGATCGGCCATGGCAAAGGCGGCATGACAGCAGCAATAATCAAATTCGATCCCCTGACCGATCCGATTGGGGCCGCCGCCTAAAATCATCACTTTTTGACGTGAGCTCGGATCCGCTTCGCAATCGGCTTGGGCCGCGCCATAAGCGGGCTGCTCATAGGTGGAGTAGAGATAGGGTGTTTGGGCAGCAAATTCAGCCGCGCATGTATCAATCCGCTTATAGACCGGGCGGACATTCAGATCATGGCGCATTTTGCGCACACGCTCTTCGCTTTGATCGGTCAATTGAGCGAGCCTTTCATCTGAAAAGCCCATGGCTTTTAAAGAGATAAGCTCTCTTTGGCTCGCGGGCAGGCCCTCTTTTCGGATATGCGCTTCCATATCGACAATCTGGCTGACCTGATCGATAAACCAGGGATCAATACTGGTGATCTGGTAAATATAGCCCGGCTCAATACCCCGCCGCAAGGCCTCCGCGACGAGCTGTATCCGTCCGGGACGCTGAATAGCCAGCTCGGCCCGCAGGCTGGCATCGTCCAGTTCCGGCATATCATTCAGTCCGCATAATCCGGTTTCCAGCGCATATAGCGCTTTTTGCAAACTCTCCTGAAAATTGCGCCCGATTGCCATTGTTTCCCCAACCGATTTCATGGCGGTTGTCAGCACTGGGTCCGCACCGCGATATTTCTCAAACGCAAAGCGAGGAATTTTGGTGACGACATAATCAATGGTCGGTTCAAAACTGGCCGGGGTGACACCGGTAATATCATTATCCAGCTCATCCAATGTATAACCGACCGCCAGTTTAGCGGCGATTTTGGCAATCGGGAAGCCGGTTGCTTTTGAAGCGAGCGCGGACGAACGCGACACCCGCGGGTTCATTTCGATCACTACGAGGCGGCCATTTTTCGGGTTCACGGCAAATTGTACATTCTGTCTCTTATACACATCTCCGAGCCCACGAGACGAACAATTCCATCTCGT
>JARFRJ010000113.1 GCA_029287305.1 Hyphomonas sp.
TTTGTGCGGATTAATGAGAATGTCCGCGGAGAAGACTTATTTGTCATTCAGTCGACCAGCTATCCGGCGAATGATAATCTGATGGAATTGCTGATCTGTATTGATGCGCTCAAACGCGCCTCTGCCCGGCGGATCACGGCGGTTATCCCTTATTATGGCTATGCGAGGCAGGACCGTAAAACCGATGGGCGCACGCCAATCTCAGCCAAACTGGTCGCCAATCTGATCTCGACAGCCGGGGCTGACCGGGTGCTGACCATGGACCTGCACGCCGGCCAAATCCAAGGTTTTTTCGATATTCCAACCGATAATATGGTTGGCGGACCGGTCATGCTGGAGGATATTCGCGCCCGCTATGCCAGCGATAAGCGGATGATTGTCTCACCTGATATTGGCGGCGTGGTGCGCGCCCGGGCGCTTGCCAAACGTCTGGAGTGTGACCTTGCTATTATTGATAAAAGACGCCCGGCACCCGGCCAATCAGAGGTGATGAATGTGATCGGCAATGTTGAGGGTCGTGATTGCATTATGATTGATGATATTTGCGATAGTGGCGGCACACTTTGCCATGCTGCAGAGGCGTTGAAAAATTTTGGGGCCACCAATGTCTCCGCCTATGTCACCCATGGCGTTTTATCTGCCAAAGGTGGTCAGCGCGCGATGGAGCGTATTGAGACGTCTGTGCTCGATGAATTGGTCATTTGCGATACGATTGAGCCTCGGCCAGAGGATATTAAATCAGAGGCTTTGCGGGTTCTGAGTGTCTCAAAACTCCTCGGCGAAGCGATACGGCGGATTGCCAATGAAGAAAGCGTATCCAAACTGTTTGACTAGACCTATCAGGGATCAGGAAATAGACTATGCTTTCAGATGAGATTGCGGGGAAAATAAATGTTTAGACACCCGCTTTTTCTTTGGGGGCTTGGTACGATTGGCGTCCTTGTGATCGCCTGCCTTTTGGTTCTGGTCATGAGCCATAGCTTGAATACTGAAATGTCTGCGCATGGCTGGGCGGCGATGCTGGCAGGTGCGAGCGCCTCTATTCTGGTTGGCTCTGGCCTTACCGGGCTCTTGGTCTGGAGCCGCAGGCATGGCTATGATGATGCCGCCCATAAAGCCTATTATGAGGAGGAAGAGGAGGAATAGGGCGGGAAGCTTCATCGAGCCGCGCTATGGGAAGCCTCATCGACCAGCGGGGCAAGCAGCGCCTTGCCTGTTTGCCTTCTGCTCGGAAAATCTTGATCTCATATGCCTCCATCTATATGCAGGATAGGCACACAGATATGGCAAAACGCACCGACATGCGCAGAAATGGAGCTAGAAATGGCCAAAACTTGGGATAAATCCAGATTGCCTTCCCGGCATGTCACGCTTGGCCCGGAACGGGCCCCGCATCGCAGCTATTATTATGCTATGGGCCTGTCGACCAAGGATATTCAAAAACCCTTTATCGGGGTGGCGTCTTGCTGGAATGAGGCTGCGCCGTGCAATACAGCGCTGATGCGCCAGGCCCATGCGGTCAGTGAGGGCGTGATTGCCGGAGACGGAACACCGCGCGAGTTTTGCACGATTACGGTGACAGACGGAATTGCCATGGGCCATGAAGGCATGCGCTCATCACTGGTGTCGCGCGAGGTTATCGCAGATTCTGTAGAGCTAACCATGCGCGGGCATTCCTATGATGCGCTGGTCGGGGTGGCGGGCTGTGATAAATCCCTGCCCGGCATGATGATGGCCATGCTGCGCCTGAATGTGCCGAGCGTCTTTCTCTATGGCGGCTCTATCCTGCCCGGCCAGTTTGAAGGCCGGGATGTGACGGTGCTTGATGTGTTTGAAGCGGTCGGCACACATGCGGCCGATGCTGAGGCCATGTCGATTGAGAAACTGACCGCGCTGGAGAAGATCGCCTGTCCGGGTGATGGAGCGTGCGGCGGGCAGTTTACCGCCAATACAATGGCCTGCGTCTCTGAAGCGATTGGTCTCGCCTTGCCTCTGTCTTCGGCTTTGCCTGCGCCTTATAAGGAGCGTGATGCCTATGCGCGCGCCTCGGGCGAAGCGGTAATGGCACTGATAGAAAAACAATTGCGCCCGCGTGATATCTGTACACGCGAAGCCTTTGAAAATGCGGCGATTGTCGTTGCGGCAACGGGCGGGTCGACCAATGCGGCGCTGCATTTGCCTGCTATGGCGCATGAATGCGGGGTTGAATTCACGCTGCGCCATGTAGCCGAAGTTTTCCAGCGCACGCCCTATCTGGCGGATTTGAAACCAGGCGGTAATTATGTCGCCAAGGATATGGGCGAAGCTGGCGGCGTGCCGATGCTGATGAAAGCGCTGGATGTGGCCGGACTGATCCATCGCGATGCGCTGACGGTGACAGGTCAAAGCTGGGGGGAAACGCTGGAAGATGTTCACTGGGATGACAGCCAGAAGGTGATCTATCCGGTCAGTCGCCCACTTTCACCGACGGGCGGAGTGGTTGGTCTGTGGGGCTCGCTCGCGCCCGATGGCGCGATTGTCAAAGTCGCCGGATTACAAAATCTTCAATTTTCCGGTCCGGCACGTGTGTTTGATGGCGAGGAAGCCTGCTTTAAGGCCGTTAGTGAGCGCGCTTATGAGGAAGGCGAGGTTTTGGTGATCCGCTATGAGGGTCCCAAAGGCGGACCGGGCATGCGCGAAATGCTCTCCACAACCGCCGCGCTTTATGGTCAGGGCATGGGCAATAAAGTCGCCCTGATCACAGATGGCCGCTTTTCTGGTGCCACAAGGGGGTTTTGTATTGGCCATGTCGGACCAGAAGCGGCCGCAGGCGGCCCGATTGCCTTTATTCAGGATGGGGATATGATCCATATTGATGCGAAGACGGGCAAGATAGATATTACGCTTGACGAGGCCGAGCTAGAAAAACGCCGCGCCGGCTGGACGCCCAAGCCAACACGCTATGGATCTGGAGCCTTGCAAAAATTTGTCCAACTGGTTGGACCGGCGCATTTGGGCGCGGTGACGCATCCCGGCTTTGCTGAAGAAGGCCATGTCTATGC
>JARFRJ010000482.1 GCA_029287305.1 Hyphomonas sp.
GCTTTTATCCTCACGCAGATCGGCCTGAACAATAATCCCTGCCTGCTGGGTAAACAGGCGCGCATGATGACACAGGGTTTGCGTGTCAAAGCCCGTCCAATAAGCTGTTTCCATACTCGCCATGCGTGCCGGGATCGAGCCTGTATGTTTCAAGACCTCGCTGCGCTGCGCCTCGGCTTCCTCTGCCAGAACCGACTGAACCGAGGCGGCATCTGTGCGTCCACCGCGCAAAGCGGCCTCTGTATTTTTATGCAATTCATAGAGCAATTGACCTTTCCAGCCATTCCAGACCTTTGGCCCGACAGCGGTAATGTCTGCCGCGGTTAGAATATGCAAAAGCCGTAAACGCTCAATAGAGCCGACAAGGCTGGCAAAGTCCGCGACGGTACGCGAATCAGAAATATCGCGCTTCTGGGCGGTTTCACTCATATCCAGATGATGCCCGACCAACCAGACCACAAGCTCTGTTTCACTCTCGACCAGCCCAAGACGTTTACAGGCCCGCCGCGCTGTGCGCATGCCTTCGATTTGCTGGTCCCCTTTGCCTTTGCCCGTATCATGCAATAACATCGCCAGATATAAAGCGCGGCGCTCCTGAATATTGGCAAAAATCGGCGTCAAATGCTTGTGGGCTTCAGAGCGGCCATGCTCAATATCCGCCATCACTTCGACAGCCTGCAATGTATGCTCATCAATCGTATAATGATGATACATATTGAACTGGGTTTGCGCGACGATATGGCCAAATTCAGGCAGAAAACGCCCAAGCAAGCCCGTTTCATTCATCCGGCGTAAGGTGCGCCCGGGCCAGGGTGTCTCCAATAGGCAGAATAGGAATAAATTCCTCGCCCTATCATCCTTGCGCATCACTAGGGTCAAATTGGGCAGGGACCGCACCATCGCCGACATCGCATCAGGATGGATATCCACCCCTTCCTCTATCGCCAGACGATACAGCTCCAGCATTTTAATTGGCTGTTCGGAAAATAAATCAGGCGTGCTGACAGAAAGCCGGCCCATATCCAGAACAAAGCCTGTGTCAGCGATGGGCTTGGGCTGGGTGCGCGGCAGAAACCAAGCCAGGCCTTGCGGCTTTTTCTTATTCGCCGCTTCCAGCTTGGCGGTAATTATCCGGGTAAGCCCCCCAACATCCTTGGCGACGAGGAAATAGCGCTTCATGAACCGCTCAACGCCGAGCTGCTCGCCGCGATCCTTATAGCCCATACGGCTGGCAATCTCAGGTTGCAGATCAAAGCTAATCCGCTCTTCGGCGCGCCCGGTAATAAAATGCAGATGACAGCGCACCGTCCAGAGAAACCGGCAGGCCCTCAGAAACAGGCGATATTCAGAGGCGGTCAGCGCCGCGCGGCTCAGCTCAT
>JARFRJ010000509.1 GCA_029287305.1 Hyphomonas sp.
GCATAATGAGGGTCACCGAGAGATAAAGGAAAGTCTGCACATGCAGCGCGACGATCATATGATCATAGAGATAGATACGCCGATGCCAGAAATGCATTAAGGCAAGAATAATCACATAAAAGGGTAAGAGTAAGAAACTCAGTCGCGGGGCCCATTTCTGTATGGCATTGAAAATTTCTGTACGGGAGGCAGAAATATTGCTTGTACGATCCACAAGTTGGAAAAGGCTTTCTCTCGCTTCTGGTGAAGACATTTGCGCCTCGGCGGGCAAACTGTCGAGAAAGGCCTCCGCGGCGGCGCGATCAAACTCGCCATTTTCATCGAAAATTTCGGAAAATCCTTCCTGCTCTCCAAGGGTTGAATTTTCCAGTGGAATGGCCGCTATAGAATCTCTCCCGGCTCCGAAAATGGGTTCATCATTGTTCATCCAGTCTTGCTTCTGTACGAGGCCGAAAATCACTAGGAAAAAGACAATTGAAGCCAGAAGAAAAAGCCGGAAAGGCGGAACATAGCGGGCGCGTTTACCATTGAGATAAGACCGCGTGACATGTCCTGGACGAAAGATCAGCGCGGGCAAAGTGCGCCAGAGCCGCCCATCCAATGAAAAGACATCCGTCAACACGTCGAAAAAGAGCGTCAGGAATGGCTTTTGCATATCCTTGGCGCTTTGCCCGCAACGCGAACAGAAGGGTCCCTTCAGCTCTGTCTGACAATTTGGGCAGGGACCATTTAGATAGCCGTCCCCGGTCGTGTCCTTTGCGAGCCCGCCTATGGCCGCCGCAGCGACCGCTTCCATTTCTTCGCTCATCCTATCCCCTCTCAATAGAAATCAAGATTCGTATTTTAGAGACAGCTTCAAGAAAAGGCAAAATCTATGGATCAGACCAAGAGCGAATTGACTATAGGTGCCGCTATTTTACGCTAGGGCTTATGCTTGCCTCACCGGATGTTAAGCGTCACAAAGGATGTCTCAATAGGAGGTAAGAGTATGTTTAAAGAATATATCCATCAGGTCCTGATCACTCTTATGGGTCTGCTCGCTCTATGCGCGTGTGATAGCCGGACTGAAACCAAGCCCGGTCCTAATATATCGCCAAAACCAGTTATGCAGGCAAATGAGGCAACCAGGCCGGAAAGGCCGGCTCCCCCTCCAACGCTTTTTATCGCCGAGCAAATTATCACCATGGCGGAAGACAATCCTTTAGCAGAGGCTGTGATTGTCTTTGAAGATACTATATTGGCCGTCGGGACGGCAGAAGACTTAGCTAAGATGTATCCAACAGCACAGATTGATACCCGCTTTGCTGATAAAATCCTGCTGCCCGGATTAATTGATCCGCATATTCATATGGGGCTGTCCTCCTTGCAATATGCAACAGAATTGACCCCGCCTTGGGAAATGGCAACACCAGACGGGATCGTGCCCGGATTGCCTGATCGCGCCGCCTTCCTTGCCCGCGTGTCAGAACTGGCGACGGCAAATCAAACAGGGCGCACCTCTCCGCTTATCCTGTTTGGCTACCATAATCTGATACATGGTGCTTTATCGCGCGATGACCTCGACGCAATCACAGCAGAATTTCCTTTGATTATATGGCATTATTCCAGTCATGATTTTTATATGAACTCCAAAGCTCTGGACTGGGCTGAAATTACACCGGACCTGCATGATCAATATGAAGGGATCAGCCTTGACGCCGCAGGTGAATTGACCGGACGTGTCTATGAAGATGCCCTGCCCTACCTACTGGCTAAATTACATCCCATCCTGTTTGCGCCTGAGCGTATGGCAAAAGGCTTGGAAGGTTTTTCCAGCCTGCTTCGTGCAGGGGGCGTCACCACGGTTGCTGATCTTGGATATGGCCTGTTTGGACGCGAGGGAGAAGATGCTCATATTCGGAGCAATTGGATATCCCCTGAACATTCTGGCTATCGGCTCTATCTTGTGCCAGAGCATCGTGCGTTTCGCGGGGAGTTTGGCGAGGATGCCCCCGACATAATTGCAAAAATGGTAGCTGGCGATTATCCCAGCTCCGCCCCTCTCCTAGCACAGGTGAAATTCTTTACCGATGCGGCCTTTTATTCCCAGACGATGCGCATTAGTCCGCCCGGCTATCTGGCAGGTCAGTCAAAAGGCACAGAAGGCCTATGGGTGATTGAGCCAGACGACCTCTTGCCAGTGATAGAGCCCTATTGGACGGCTGGGTTTGATGTCCGCATTCACTCCAATGGCGACGCGGCACAAGCGGCCTCTCTGAATGCATTGGAGATGTTAAGAGAAACGAGCTCTGATCAACGTTTTATCTTTGAACATGGCGGACTGTTTTCGCCCGAACAGAGACAGCGGGCCGGGGCACTTGGCGCAGGTGTCTCCGCGGCTAGTCACTATGTGTACTATCTGGGTGAGGCTTATCAGGCACCGCTCGGTGAGATGCGTGGGAGCTGGATTTCACCGCTCGGCTCTCTTTCAAAAGCGGGCGTGCCGGTCACGCTGCATTCAGATGCGCCCCTTGCCCCGCCTTTGCCCTTGCGCGCCGCTAGCGTCCACATGACACGGGCCACCCGCGAGGGCGGCGTGTTGACACCGGATGAGGCGTTAAGTGCGCAAGAAGCTTTAGAGGCCATTACCAGCGATGCGGCCTATGCCTTGGGCTTGGAGGACAGGATTGGCCGTATTTCACCTGGACTTTATGCCGATTTTACAGTGCTGGAGAGCAATCCTCTGGACACTGAGGCAGAGGACTGGGCGGATATTAAAATCTGGGGGGTTGTTATGGGAGGTGAGTTACGCGCTCTGGACCAATAGACCCATCCCTCACACAGGATAAAGATGAAAGGCGGGTCGAACCCTGCTCAAGCGTCTCACCTAGTCTTTGAAACGGATGTGATAAGAATCGAATAGAGTTCAGAGCATTTTAGACCCTAAGGCTGGGCTCTGTTCCTATTCTTCTTCGTCTTCTTTGAACAGCTCGTCTTTGGAAACGTCCACATCGGTAACTTTGGCAATTTCCAGAATAAAGTCGACGACTTTCTCTTCATAGATTGGCGCACGCAATTGTGCGACAGATTCCGGGTTCTTTTGGAAAAACTCAATGACTTGTTGTTCCTGGCCTGGAAACTTGCGGGCTTCCGCAATCATCGCTTGCTGGACCTCTTTTTCGCTGATTTCGACATTTGCCGTCCGGCCAATTTCAGCCAAAACTAGGCCAAGTCTGACCCGGCGTTCAGCAATTTTGCGATAGTCGGCTTTCAGCTCATCATCGGATTTACCTGAATCCTCTTCATCAAGATTACCCGCCTCTTTTTCCTGCATAAGCTGGGTCCATATCTGGTTAAATTCCATCTCAACCATGGTGGGCGGCAAGTCAAAATCATGAAGCGTATCAAGCGTATCAAGAAGGTTACGCTTCGCCTTTTGGCGCGACTGATTACTATGTGTGGCCTGGGTTTGCTTGCGGACAATATCCTGCAAATGCGCAAGATCATCCATGCCAAAATTCTTGGCAAACTCATCATTGATCTCGGCC
>JARFRJ010000131.1 GCA_029287305.1 Hyphomonas sp.
CGGTGTCGCCATCACGGCTTTGATGAAATCATTCTCAAAATAATCGTCAAGAAATTCTGCGGCGCTCATCGTGAAAAAGCGGATATATTCGTAAAGCTCACTCTCGCCGAGCTCCCAGAATGTCTTGGCCAGAAAGAGAAGTTCCTTGATATCGCGCGGCTTGAAAGAGGTCGGATCAGGCGGTGTGCGCAGCAGGGTTTTGCGGATAAGAACTGAATAGCGCTCCAAATCTGCCATCAGGCGATGCATGGCATCGGCATCATGGGCAGAATGGCGCTTTAATTCATTATAATTTGGGCCCTCAGCAGTGTAGGAGGTAAGGGTTTCTCCATTATCCCCAAAGGCGAGCGTGCCAAGATAAGGCACCAGCATCAGACCATGCCGGGTGAGATTTAAATCGCGGTGGATGACCTGTCGCATCATACTGCAGACATAGGAACAACTGGAATACCAATAGCCGTCTGTCATCTGTCTGGAGACCGCAGCGCCGCCAATATAATCATTCTTTTCAACAACCAGAACATTTAGCCCGGCTTTAGCCAGATAAGCTGCATTGGTTATACCATTATGGCCCGCCCCGATAATGATCGCATCATATGTCTTCATTTCAATATCTGCCTTGCTGCATTCCAGCCCGCTATGCCGAGCAAGCCGCCGCCCGGATGCGTTCCGGCCCCGCACAGATAGAGGCCTGGAACCGGTGTGGCATATTGGGCCGCCTGATAGGTGGGCCGCATCATCAGCATTTGCTCCAGCGCCATTTCGCCATGATGCCAATGCCCGCCTGTGATATGATACTCACGCTCTATATCCACAGGGGTCAGCAGTTCATGCGCCTGTCTGATCTCAGCCAGATTGGGAATATAGCCTTGCAGCGTGTCCAGAATACGGGTTTCAAATTGCGCTCGTGTCGCCTCTGACCAGCCCGTTTTTTCACTATAGGGCGCATACATGACATGTGCGGACAGAACATGCTGGCCGGGCGGCGCAAGCGTAGGATCGCTCAGGCTGGGAAGGGTAAACTCCATCACGGGATGTGTGGAAGGTGTGCCATATTTTGCTTCATCATAGGCAAATTCAATCGCATCAAAACTGGGGGCGATGAGGAAGCGGCCCGTCAGGTCAGAAATCCCTGTAATTTCAGGCGCTTTTGACAGAGCCATGTGAAACTTTGCGACAAATCCATCTGTGCGCAGGCGTTTCATGCGATTGCTAAATTCAATTTCCAGATATTGCGGGCCGAGAAGCTTGAAGAATGTTGTCTTAGGATCCGCAGAGGAAATCACTTTGTCTGCCGTGATGAGACGACCATCGGCTAGTTCAACCCCTGTGGCTCTCTGGCCGGTCTCTTTGCCCTCTATAAGAATCTGTTTCACGCTCTGGCCAGTCTCAATCGTCACGCCCGCGGCCATCGCCGCTTCTGATAGGGCTTTGACAAGCGCATTCATACTGCCCTTGGGCACGAGCATATCGCCGCCTTCCGGGCGGTTCATTTTCAACAAAAGGGGCAGGATAGCATTATTGGGTGAGCGCGGTGCAAGCTTTGATCCGATCACCCCATCCCAGCTAAGCAGGCCCTGAAGCTCTGGGGTTTCAAACACTTCATCAATTAAATCGCGCATCGGCAATGTCAGAACACGAAGAAATTCGCCCATATCTTCCTTGCCGAGCAAGCGAATTTTCAGCCCGTTTTGCGCATAGACCAAAGCATCCTTCAAGCCTGTGCCAAGGCGCGGCGCGGTATTATGCCAAACCCCGTCCAGAGCTTTTGCGTAACGCCGCAGCTTTTTGCGATAGTCTGGATAGGCCGCAATATCGGACGGGGAGGCCCCGGTCACCTCATCCCCCAGCAAGCGGATATGTGTGCCGTTTTCACTCAATCCCACTGTCGGCTGGGCGCTGCCAAATTCCAGCCCATATTTTTTCAAGGCGAGTTTGTCGGCCACCCTTTTTGAAAAGGCTGGGGCGGAATGGGCGATGGGGGCTCGAAACCCTGCATGGAAGGACCGCATCTGCGCGAGGCCGCCGGTTTGAGGCAAAGCCTCCAATACCAAAACCCTTTGGCCTTTCTTGGCAAGCATGGCCGCGCAAACCAGGCCATTATGTCCGGCGCCGATGATGAGAGCATCATAATCGCTCATGATCGTCTCCAATAGGATTGATCCCAAATAGTAAGGTTTTTGAGATTTGAGCTATGCCACGTCTGGGATAATACGCTCTTACGACAGATCAAAAGAATTCGCCTGATTTTAGCCATAACCCTCAAAAAACACATACAGATGTTTTTGGCGTCCGCGCGGGACCGACTGTAAAATCTATTTCTCTTCAGGGGGCAATTGCTTGCGATAGGCGGACGGGGTTATTCCGGTCTGCTTCTTGAAGGCGGTATAAAAGCCGGAAATTGAATTAAAACCGGCTTCCAGCGCGGCGGCGACGATGGAATAGGGGCGAGGCTGGGGCGGCATGTCCTGTATGATATGCAAAATACGATGCGTGTTGACCCATTCATAAAAGCTCGTTTTCAGGCCATGATTGATGACAAAAGAGAGCTGGTTACGTGTGATATTCAACGCTCTTGAAACGCTTGTCAGATTTATATTTGCATTGAGATAAGGCTGCATTGTTTTGAAATATTGTTCCAGACGTTCTATCAAATGAACGATATCGGGCTCGGTCAATCCAAGCTTACGCATTTGCTCTGCCTGCAAATTAGGGTCAAAAAGTTCAGCCTCTTCCTGCGCTGGCGGGCGATAATCATAAAATTCATGTATGCTGAGAATTTCGCCGGCCTCAATCACAATCAGTTCGACCCCGCCAATGCTTACAGATTTCTCATGCCCGGCGGGTTTGAGATGCTGTGTCCAGTGAATAAAGGCGGAATTTTGATTGGGATAGGCAATGCTATTGAAGACAAGTTGGCTCTCAGTTTCCAGTGCGAATGTGTCTTGCAGGAATTGCGCCAGTTCATCATAGGCGACAATCATACCGGAGGTCAGATCATGATATTTGATTTGGCGCGAACACACAGACAGGATGCCAGCAATATCCGCTTTGCGCCAATGGGCAAGATATCTGCCTATAAGGGCTTCAAGATCATTTTCTCGCTTTTGAGCCACGATGCCGCCTTCATCCTGAATATACTCTATGTCTAATCAAGGTCTGGAGCCTTGTCCACGCGGCGTCTGATATCAACCAATCTTGAAATCTCTTCGACCAGAACTGGCCCCTGATCCAAAGCGAGTATAATGTTTAGCCCATAGGATACCCCGGCAAAGACATCCCCCGCCTGAACGCCGGGCTGGCCAGTCAGGCGCAGCAAAACTGCCATGATCGCAAAGACCATCAGCAAATCCGCCGCCGCCCATGTCCGGGCCTGAAGGTCAGAGAGTTTTACTCGCTAGAACGCCAGAGCCTTGAAATGATACTGGACGCGCTGCGCTCGGCCATCGACAATCGCCTTGACCTCTCTTTCATGGCGATTATTCAACCGCTCGCTCAGGCGCAGTGATTTATGGCCATAGCGCAAATAAAGAAATGTGATGGGAACCAGAAGACCAGCCATAATGAGGCCCGACCAAAAATCATAATAAAATAACATGGCGACGCCGCCAAACATGGCGATAATGACGGTGATAAGTTCGGGAATTTCAAACTCAAAGAAATCAATCGCTTCGCGTGTCATCACAGACCGCGCGGCAATCTGGCTGGTAGAAATATCTGCGGCTTGCTGGCGGATGATCATACGCCCGGCCACAGCGCCATAAATTCTGGCAAAAAGCCTTGTATCATACATTTGCCGGGCCGTGGCGCTGGTAATATGCAACAGCCATATCACCACGAAAGGGATAAGGCTTTGCCAGCCCTCGCCGGACATCAGGCCATTAATCGCAATCCCGATGGTGAAGGGATAAAGCAGCTCAAAAACATTCTCCATGACGGTCAGGCCATAGGTAAAGGAAATTCGCCAGCGGAAAGGCTTCACAGTCTCAAAAAACAGGGTTGATTGCTCATTCTCCGCCATGTTCTAGCCTCCTTATATCTCCTTCATGCCCATATCACGAGGCGTCTGCCAAAGCCGGATAGGTCTGGCGTAAATACACATACATGAATGTATATATCAGCATGGCTGTGAGGGACGCCGCAGCGCAAAATATAAACACAGCGCCATAGCCAAAATTCAGAGCCAGAATAGAGGCGGCAAGATTGGGTCCGATGATTTGGCCAAGCCCTTGCGCGGCGGGGATTAGCGCTGAAAAACGTCCCGATCGGTCAATATTGGCAATCGTCGCCATCTGGTAGACATCAATAAATATCCAAAGAAAATTAAAGGCAAACAGGCTGATAACAATATTCACATTATTGATGCCTGCGGTCAGCATGCCGACAATCAGGGCATGGCACAATAAGGTGGCGATCAAGGGGCGCGCCAGACCAAATCGATTGCTGATCAGTGTCGCAAACAGGCATCCGACAATACTTAGAAAGGATGCCCAGACAAGCACTTGCCCAACCCAATCCGGGTCGGCATCGGCAGACGCTGCGCTTGCCAATTCAATATATGTCCAATAGGCCCCGATATTGACATAGGAAAACGCAATCGCGCCAAGGCAGAGCCAAGTTGCGAAAGCCGGACCGGGCGTTTCGACAGGTGGGGATGTTTCGCCCAAGACCGCGTCCGGGATGGCATGGGGCAGGCTTGGCGCCGCGGCCTCTGTGATCGGTTGGTCACTCGCGCGCGGCGGTAGCCAGACTATCAGGAAAAGACCGATCATATTGGCGATCACAAAGACGGCATAAATGCCATTCATGGATAATTGCGGCAGAAGATGCAGCTCAAAAGCTTGCGAGAAAGCAAACAGGAATAAAAGCAGGTTCAAGGCGCGGGCCGGTTTGGCCGTGGCCCCGAGGCTAGCAACCGCAATACTGGTATAAATACCACTGCCAAAGCCCGCCAATAATCTTAAAAACAGCACAGTTTCATACTCAGTTGTCAGCATACACAACGCATTTGCTAAGATGCAGATTGCCAAGGCGATAAAAGCGAGAATGCGCCGGTCAAAGCGGGAAATAATCAGCGCCGTCAGAACAGAGCCAAGAGACAGCCCGCCTAAATCTGCCCCCGCGACCCGGCCAACTTGCGTCTCGGTAAATCCTAGCAAATTGACCCAGGCGCTACTGATCACAGGAATGCCGACCAGAATACCATAGCCGATAATCGCCAAATAAAGCGAAACGGTCAGGGAGCGCCAATTATCAAATATGGTTTTAGGGCGGTCTATCCTAGTCTGGGAATGCATTAGAGCCTCGCACACATAATATCTGCCTCTATGCTTAGAGGAGTTTCCATAATTTTAGGAGTCCTT
>JARFRJ010000091.1 GCA_029287305.1 Hyphomonas sp.
GCCGCCGGGAAGGTCAAAGAGGTCACCGGTTGCAAAGGCACTGAAGATTAGTTGCTCATATACAGTCTTGAATGTTCTGTCCCCAAAAAGGTAATTACGCTCTGCCTCTGTGGCAAAATCACCCACGGGTGACCCCAAAACAGAGTCAGCGAAAAAATTAACCGGGACACAGGGTGTCCCATCTGCCAATTTTCCATCAGGTATTCCGTCACCATTTGTATCCACGCCACAAACAACCGTGCTGGTTCCAGGTACAATTGTCGACGTTAAGAGGGACGCGTCCAGACGATCCTCACGCACACCTGAGCGCGTTGAAGAACCATCGGATCTCGAATAAGAAAAGGATGCATCATAGCTCCAATTACTTAAACTTCCATAGTCAACAAAGTCCAAGTCACCTTTTATCCCGCCAACCAGACGAAGCTGCGCTAAGCTGGAGCGTACATTGTCGCGATCACCATCTATTCCTACAACGGGTGTAACAGGTATTGCGCCTACAGGTCCCGGAACGATTTGTGTACCAAACAAAGCATCCAGAAACTCTGGTGGCAAACCATAGGTTGCAATGAAATTATTATATGTTACAGCGCCCTCTGGACTGAAAAGATAATCGGTCACCGCAGCACCGCAATCTACGCCCGTTAGGCCATTCGGATTACATGGATTAAATGGGTTTCCAGCAGGAACGCTTGGAAATATCTGCCCTTGGACACTTTCTGCCTCGGTATCCCTGTCAAAGTAAAAAGCTTCCCCATAGACAGTGGCATCTCCTAAAATAACGATATTATAATCAGCCTGGGCCATAAAGGAAACTTGCTCTTGCTGACTGAACATATCAGCATCTCTATCCCTTGCGACCCCATTACTGGTATAGTCATAGAAGGAAAAGTCCGCAAATCCATCTCCGTCGCCATCATATAAAACACTGTATTGCGCGCTTTCTGAAAAATTTGGAATGCCAGTATTGGTTGACCCTGGCGTGAAGTAGATGGAGCCATTGTCAACAGGGTTTGTTCCAATGCTAATGCGTCCGCCTAAAGGAAAATATTCGCAGCTTGAAGTGCCCATACCCGGATAGGTGAAATCAGTTGACAAATCAATCGATCTTACTTCACCACTTTCGGTAATCTCTGCTAGTTTTTCACAGTCTTTTGACCAATCACGTTGAGATAGTTTTATACGATTACTGCGCTCGAAATCAGCAGCGACAGCAATATAGCCTTTATCAAACTGCTTTCCCCAGGATCCATAAAAATTGAATTCTTCGCCGCCACCATGTTGTGGATTATTAACGCGCCCCCCGAATTCAAAGCCATCATAATCCTTTCTTATGATAGCATTGACCACACCTGCAACAGCATCTGAGCCATAGACTGATGACGCGCCGTCAAGCAAAATCTCATAAGACTGTATAAATGAGGATGGGATTAGATTTACAGACGGATTAGCTGGCGCGCCTTCTACTCCAATAGGTGCAAATCTGCGGCCATTAATGAGAATAAGTGATCTGCCTGCGCCCAATCCGCGTAAGTCCAATGTTGAGGAGCCTGGTCCATTATCAAGCACGAACCCTTGGAATGTATCGTCAATTTGAGTGCCAGAAGCAGCCGTAGAACTCTGCAATATGTCCGCAGAGTTTACCAAGCCAATTTCACGGGCAAAATCAGTTGTTATGATTTGAACAGGCGAAATCGACGAAAAAGTGGATCGGTTAATTCTGGACCCAGTCACGACAACTCTTTCCTGAACAGATACGTCTTCATCTGTCTCAGGTGCTTCAATCGCTGCAGCCTCTTCGGTTTCGTCTGTTTGAGCCTCTTGGCTGTATGCAGGGCTCCCCAAACATAGAGCCATGCTGGCCGATCCCATCAACATCATAAGATATTTCGATGTATATTTATGTTCTTTTAGCATCCTGTACGATCCTTTATTTAAATATATTCCGATGAAAGTAGAAAAGGTGAGAGATGTAGAGTGACTCTCTATTCCTTATAATTAATAACAATAAATTCATATATAATTTACAATGGCAACCAGAATGCGCCCTATTTATTCAATGATTTTGTTTTCTTCCTATTTTTTGAGCAATGTTGTCATTTTAGTCACACTTTCCGAGAATTGCGGCAAAACAGATTTGGGTTTGCCTATGAAAGGCTTTTGGGCTTAACAGTAGGGGAAATAGTATTCACTTAGGTAAAGTCTGCTTTTGCCACTTCGTATGGTCTGTCCCCCCCTATCAACCCCCCTAAGCCCCGCCCTTCTGCACATTGGGCGGTTGGCGGCGCGGGCGAGTATGACGCCGCATCCGAGCCTTGAGGCGGCGTATGCGCAGATAAAAGCCCCTGCCCTTAAACCCGCATCCCATACATATCTATCCAATAAAAGGGCGCGGCCCTCACCTTGGCGGCTGAACCTTGAGGGTATCTGGGATTTTCAGTTTGTGGATTGTCCGGAAGCGGCCCCGGAAGACTGGCATTTGCCCGACAGTGATTCTTCCGGGCAAAACCGAACCTCTAAGCCAATTTGGCGAGAGATAAATGTCCCCGGTGTCTGGACACGGCAAAACGTCGGTGACACCCCGCATTATACCAATATTGTGATGCCCTTTATCGGTCTTGACCCGCCGGACACGCCCAAGAATAATCCAACTGGGCTTTATCGGCGCGTCTTCACACCGCCGCCAGTTTGGGCTGGCCGTAATATAATTCTACATTTAGGCGGCTTTGAAAGCCTCGCACTTGTCTGGTGCAATGGCGAGTTTGTTGGCATGGGCAAGGATTCGCGCCTGCCAAGTGAATTTGATTTGACCCCTCACCTGCAAGACGGCGCCAATACGCTCACCATTATGGTGTTGAAATGGTCAGATGCGATCTGGATAGAGGATCAGGATCACTGGTTTCATGGCGGGCTACATCGCTCTGTCTATCTGGAAGCACGTGCCGTCACGCATATTGCAGATATCTGCGCCAAAGCGGGCTATCAGGCAGAAAGTAAGACCGGCACGCTTGAGCTTACCTTGGATATTGCGGGCCCCTCAGAAGGCTTTCAAGTGAAAACCGCTTTGAAAGACAAAAATGGGGCCTTAGTTTTTGATTTACCCGCCAAAGCGGTGAGGCAATTTCCAAAGCATGCTGATAAAACAGAGCAGATGCAGGCGGCCTATAGATTTGACGGCTATCAGGCCCATTGGGCTGAAAGCGCGCTGCCCGTACAGCCCTGGTCGGCAGAATCTGCGAAGCTTTATATATTGGAAATTGAGCTTTTGGATGCTGATGGGCAGGTGGTTGAA
>JARFRJ010000106.1 GCA_029287305.1 Hyphomonas sp.
GGCCCGCCGCCATTGCGCATGGATTGGCGCACATCGACATAGTCCACCCGGCCAATCGGGCCATTACTTTCAACAAGTCTTTTACAATAAGCCTCTGTCGAGGGCATATCCTGTGTCTCTGAAGGTGCCAGCAAGACCAGCCGATCTTCGTCTGGCCAGTGCAGGAGCTGGGAATTAAACAGATAGGATTTAATCGCATCCTCTATCGGCACCTCCGCGTCTGGTACCATAATCGGTTTCAATTCAAACAGGCCTGTTGCCGCCTTCTTTATCGCCTGCAAGACCGCATCTGTGTCCGCAAAGGCCAATTCATGAAAAAACAGCGTATTCAGCGTGCCGACACAAACAACATCATTATGAAAAGCCCCGGCATCAATCGCGGCGGCCGATTGACGGGCAAAGACGGTCCGTTCCGGGGCAAGCCCATGCTGGTGAGCAATGGACTGGCTGGCAAGCTGGCTTTGACGGGCTGGAAGCCGGGTTCCGGCGCCCTCAGTCTTACGCCCATAAACAAAGAATGAGACGCCCGGCATGCCATGAGAGGCACACAAGCGCGTATGATTGGCCGCGCCTTCATCTGCAAAATCTGAATGGGCCGGAAGCGGCGGATTGATTTGAAAATGATCAGGGTCTGAAAAAATAAAGCGCAGCATGGCAAAGGTCTCAGTCGCCTCAACACTGCGGTGTAGCATGGTTACCAGATTGGCCGGGGTCAATGTTAGACGGCCTGCCGCCGTATCCGGGCTCGGTGAGACGGTCGCCGCATTGGCTGCCCACATGGAACTGGCCGAATAGGCCGCTCTTAAAACATTCGGCGCAAAACGCGCGGCGCTATCTATCTGATCGGCTATATTTTTGGGGCTGCTCACCGCCTGTAAAAGCACTGAATTTGGTCGCGCTGGCGGGGGAAATACGCCTTGTACAAATCCGGCTTTCACCAATTTGCGCATTTTTTCCAGCCCCTGCAAAGCAGCCTGTTTGGGATAAGAGACCTGTCCCTGATTATGAGCGCTTGCCAGATTACCCTCTGACAGGCCGCTATAATTATGATTGGGGCCAATCAGACCATCAAAATTAACTTCAACTGCGCTCATTTGGGGAAGCCT
>JARFRJ010000134.1 GCA_029287305.1 Hyphomonas sp.
GATCGTGGGCTGGGGCTGGTACTACCTCTCGACGGTGATGGATGATTACTCGCGGTACATCCTTGCCTGGAAGCTCTCGGCAAGCATGGCGGCAACCGATGTGATGGACACGCTCGATATGGCACGTGAACGGTCGGGGATCGACCAGGTGCGGGTACTCCACAAGCCGCGACTGCTCTCGGACAATGGGCCGTGCTACCTCTCACGGGATCTGAAGGCGTATCTTGCAGAACATGGCATGGCGCTCAATCAACTGGCGGAAGAGGCGGGGGTTAACCTGCTTTTTGAAGCGGCTGTGGCGGGGGGTGTCCCGATTGTACGCACCTTGCGCGATTCTCTATCGGGAATTTCGGTTTCGCGTGTTTCCGGCATTTTGAATGGGACATGTAATTTCTTGACCAGTGAAATGCTCGCCTCCAAGCGATCTTTTGAAACCGTTCTCGGCGAGGCCCAGGCGCTTGGATATGCTGAAGCGGACCCGACCTTGGATATATCCGGGGCAGATGCAGCGCATAAAATTGCCATTCTGTCTGCGATTGCGTTTTCAGCCGACCTTGATTTTTCTAAAGTACATATCAGTGGTGTCGAAAGCATCAGCCTACAGGATTTGGTTTTTGCGGATCGTCTGGGATTGACCCTTAAATTGATTGCCGAGGGCGTTCTGACCGGGGACAGTGTTGTTTGCCGGGTCGAGCCCAAAGCGCTGGCGCATGCGCATCCGCTGGCGCGTATAAATGGCAGTCTGAATACGGTCCGTGTGGAAGGCGACCCTTTGGGCGCGGTCACTCTTACCGGGCCGGGGGCAGGCGCAGGTCCAACCGCAAGCGCGGTGATGGGGGATGTCTCCAAACTGTTCGGGCCGAATATGCGGTCGCCTTTTGGCCGGGCTTCGCATCATAAAAGACGTTTATTTAGTGCTGAGCGGGATGAGGAAATTTCACGCTGGCTATTGCGGGTCGAACTGGCTGATCGGTCGGGGTCTCTTGCCATATTGAGTAATAGCTTGGCTAAATCACAGGTCTCTATTGATAAACTCTTGCAGGATTCAGCTAATAGTGAGGGCTATGCCCCGGTTGCGATTGTAACCCATCCGTGCAGTCGCAAGGATTTACTGGCCGCCAGCACTCATTTGGCTGAGCAAGACGCTATTATCGGTGACCCACATTATATTCGGATCGAATCAGATACATAAAACAGGGTCTGGCACTTTATGTATATCAATACAGTTTCAAGCCTACCATTATAAGTCTAAGTCTATCATTATAATTTAAGTCTATCAGTATATAGGAGTTTTCATGCGTGAACACGCTCTGACGATGAGTTTGGCCGAGGCCATGGTAAATGTCACAGAACTTGCCGCGATTGCAACCCATTCGCAGATCGGTCGCGGGCATGAAAAGCGCGCAGATCAGGCTGCCGTTGATGCCATGCGGACAGCTTTAAACGCGGTTGAAATGCGCGGCAGGATTGTCATTGGGGAAGGTGAACGCGATGAAGCGCCCATGCTTTATATCGGCGAGGAGGTCGGGCTCGGACAGGGACCTGAAATTGATATCGCCCTTGATCCTCTGGAGGGGACAAGTTTAACCGCCAAAGCCATGCCGAATGCCCTGGCTGTGCTTGCCATATCTGAGCGCGGCGGATTACTGAACGCGCCAGATGTCTATATGGATAAAATCGCGATCGGCCCAGGCTATCCGGAGGGTCTTGTTGATTTGCAGGCCACGCCATCTGAAAATGTGACCGCACTGGCGAAAGCCAAAGGTGTGCCGGTTACTGAGATAAGTGTGTGTGTTTTGGATCGCCAGCGTCATGCTGGGATTATTGAGGATTTACGCCGCATAGGCGCGCGTATCGCCTTGATCACGGATGGCGATGTGGCGGGGGTGATCAATACAACAGATGCCGCTACTGGCATTGATCTCTATTTGGGGCAGGGCGGAGCTCCAGAGGGCGTGCTGGCTGCTGCGGCCTTGAAATGTGTTGGGGGACAAATGCAGGGGCGCTTGTATTTTCGTAATGATGATGAACGCGGCCGGGCGCTAAAGGTCGGGATTACAGATTTGGAGCGCATTTATACATTGAATGAATTGGCGTCCGGGGATACTATTTTTTGCGCCACCGGGGTGACTACGGGCGACTTATTAGGCGGTGTGCGTATAGAGCAGGGCCAAGCCCGCACAGAGACATTGGTGATGTCGTCCCGGCACGGGGTTTCACGGCGCATCCAAACACGTCGTCGAGGCTATTAAATTTGCCGCAAGATATTCTGCAAACTCAGACAGAGACTTTTTTATTCGGCGTGAAGGCGTCTTTAACCGGGCGTTATTGGACCTCTGGATCGATTGATGATCAGAAGGTGCGGGCCTTGAGTGCCCCGCTTGGCGGGGATGACTTACTGGCACGCCTGATGGCCCAGCGTGATGTTCAGCCCGGTGAGGTGGAGGCTTTTCTGAATCCCAGCTTGCGTCACAGTTTTCCTGATCCCTCCAGTTTTGCAGATATGGACCGCGCAGCAGAGCTTACCCTTGAGGCTATTTTGGACGGCAAGAAAGTTACCGTTTTTGCCGATTATGATGTCGATGGGGCGACCTCTTCAGCGATTTTGACGCGCTATTTCAGGGCATGGGGACGGGTTCTGGACCTCTATGTGCCGGATCGTCTGACGGAAGGCTATGGTCCGAGCCCGGCCGCTTTCCGTGCGCTGAAAGAAGGCGGGTCTGATATGGTTATAACCGTCGATTGCGGGGCCGCTGCGCGGGAAGCTTTAGCCGAAGCGGTTATGATCGACTTGCCTGTCATTGTTCTGGATCATCATTTAATGCATGGCGCGGTGCCTGACTGTGCGGCCTTGGTCAATCCGAACCGTCCAGATTGTCCCTCAAATTGTGGGTATCTGTCTGGCGCGGGTGTGGCCTATATTTTTGTTGCGGCGTTAAATCGACTGGCGCGTGCGCGGGGCGTATTGCCACCATCCGGGCACTTACCGAATTTAATCGACTGGCTGGATTTATGTGCCCTCGGCACTTTATGTGATGTCGCGCCCTTGGTCGGGGTTAATCGGGCGTTTGTTCGTCAGGGGCTGAAATTGATGTCGGCCCGCCAAAATATCGGTTTAAAGGCTTTGGGGGAAATTGCCGGACTGCAAAAAATCGACAGCACCTATCATGCCGGCTTTATATTGGGGCCGCGCTTGAATGCGGGGGGACGGATTGGCGATCCTTGGCTGGCCGCGAAACTCCTCGCCAGTGAGGACTGGCAAGAAGCGATCGACCTGTCAGAGCGTTTGCATGAGCTGAATGACCAGCGCAAGCTGATGGAGCAGCATATTCTTTCTGAGGCTAAGGCCCAGGCAGAGAGACTATTGGCAGAGGATACTGAGGCGGGTGTTCTGGTTGTCGGGGCCGAGGGTTGGCATCCAGGGGTGATCGGCATTGTCGCGGGTCGCCTGAAAGAAGCCTATCACCGTCCAGCCATTGTGATCGGCTGGGGAGAGCATTTCGGGTCGACGGCCAAAGGGTCTGCAAGATCTGTAACAGGGATAAATATCGGGGATGCGATTTGTGAAGCCGCAGAGCTTGGTTTGATCCAGTCTGGCGGCGGGCATGCTATGGCGGCTGGTCTAAGCCTTGATCCCGGCCAGATGTCTGAGTTTCGAGATTGGCTGAATGACAAGGTTAAAACGCAAGCGGATACTTTAAACCGGGCAAGAGCCTTGCCCATTCATGCCCAGATCGCGCTGGGCGCAGCGTCTTTAAGTTTCTGCCAAACCTTAGAAGTCTTAGGGCCTTTTGGGGCGGGTGCGCCCCGCCCGATCTTTGCCTCGTCAAATGTGGCGGTGACATATTGGCGGATTATGGCCGATGCACATATCAAATTTACGATAGAGGATATGACAGGCCGCTTGGAATGCGTTGCTTGGCGCGCTGTCGGAACGCCGCTTGGCGATGCTATCAGGCGCAAGGAAAGTCTTCATATAGCCGGGCATCTGGCGATTAATCAGTGGAGAAATCAGCAAAATGTGCAAATGGAGCTGATAGATGCGGCAGTTGCGTCATAAAATTTACTTGCCTCGCCGCGTCAGTCTCGCTATATCGCGAATTCAATATGTGCGGTCCCTTCGTCTATCGGTTAGGACGCCTGGTTTTCAACCAGGAAAGAGGGGTTCGACTCCCCTAGGGACTGCCACATAAACAATTTTCTCTTATATTTTATGCTTTCCGGGCGGTGAACCGTCTTGGCTTCGCAGGGAAACACTTTAGACCATCGGTGTCGATAAGGGGTGAGGCGGGTGATTACACGGCTGCGCATAATCCCGTGCAGCGTGGCTATGACGCACTCTGCCTCTACGACAATCCCAGTGGTAACTCTCCCGCCATGCCTGAAGATACGGAAAAAAGGGTGGGTCTTCCATAGGCTCTTGTGCCTAGTAAAAGCAATTGAGTGTACTGCGATTGTGCCGGACCATTTCAACTCTATGTATCGCGCTCAGCGCCGTCGAAACGCTGCGGCTGCTTTCCGGAATTTTTTCTTCGACAGGCACTCCCCTTTACAATTGTGCTGATAGATCTATTCTGTATATATAGAAAAATATTTTCAACCAGAAAGGAATAAGATTAAAACTATAACAAAAGTGCGGATATCTTTTGAATATATATATAAGGAAGTTTTATATCCGATTTGTAATTTTTCTGAATGCCTAGACGTAGTATTATCCCATTTTTCTTCTATATGTTTGACAAATTGGCAGAAATTCGGCTATGCCAATATTTAGTAGAGTTGTATTTACAACCTGTGATTATGGCTCAAAGGACGGCGTAGAACTCAAATATTGGCTTATAGTATAAGTCAAAGTTTTAAATTTTTTGCGTTATAATATAGCGCGTTGGATGTATTTTTATGATTAGCACCGATGATTGTAATCTAGCCGAGGACTTTTCCGTAACCCAGGAAATCATTGGCCACATTAAATGGTTTAATCCCACTAAAGGCTATGGATTTATAGTGGTGAGCCCTGAATTACACCCTGAAATATTAACGGACATACTTTTGCATATCAGTTGTTTGCGCCGATATGGTCATCCAACGGTTGTTGCGGGGGCAAAAATCAAATGCACTGTGTCCAAAGAAGAATCCGGCATGCAGGTCACAGAGATACTTGCTTTGGAGTCAGGCAGTTTTGAGCGCGCCCTCAATGGCGAGGGTGAGACCTATGAGTCGCTTGTCGTCAAATGGTTTAATCTGAACAAGGGCTACGGGTTCGTTCAACGTCCAGGGGATGAGGTTGATATTTTTCTTCATATTGTGACATTACATGAATCCAGCCGGTCTGGCATTTCGCCTGGAGATATTTTGGAAGGTATTGTGAGCACCAGCTCCAAGGGTGCGCGCGTCGTGAAGCTTAAACCTTTTTTGCTGACACCGTCTTAAATCGTGATGACAGCGCAATGATTAGGCTTGCCGTTCAGGCTTGCCGTTCAGGCTTGTCGTCGCGCTGCTCGCCCAAGCTTGTCGACCAAGCTTGTCGTCGCGCTGCTCGCCCAAGCTTGTGGACCAAGCTTGTCGACCAAGCTTGTCTGGCCGCGTCCACATCACAAATACGCGCTTTAAAATAAGAGATTTTTCTAAAGATTAAGTCTGTTGCTGAATTTAGACTTGCAGGGAGCAGTCATTGTGGATTAAAGACGTGACTTCGGAGCGTGGCGCAGCCTGGTAGCGCATCTGGTTTGGGACCAGAGGGTCGGAGGTTCGAATCCTCTCGCTCCGACCATTTTAAAAAATTTAATACCAGATACGAAATCCAGTATATTTGGCTTATAAGTATTCTATACGATTGCCGAATGACCAATTCCAGTATCTGAGCGCTGTTTGCGCTTTGACAGATGTCATTAAATCATAAATTTCAATAATGTAGCTCAGATGAGGATGCAGTTCCCCTTTATCTATAAAGGCCTCTTTGTGAACGGCTTGCCAGAGCTCAATCAGACTATTGCGAGACAGGCCAGTGGCTTTACAGAAAACAGCGATACCTTCACCGCCCGAATCGACAAGAAGTTTGGATAAGGTAGCCCCGTTAATATTGGAGAAATACCCCAGATTATCTATAATATCAGGGCTCAAACCTGATTTGGCGGCCTCACTGGCGATCTGTTCCAGAGTGTCATAGGAACTGACCTCATTGGCTTTTCGATTACGCTGACGCCGGTCAATCATATTGAGGATTTTACGGATCAGGGGGCTTTCCAAATCATTTTTTGTCAATATGGGAAAGACATCTGAGCAATAATCCATGATGATTTTGCGGTCGGCGGAATTTTTCAGAAGCAAGCTTTTGCGGGTCTCCTGACCGGACCACCAAAACATTGCCATGGCCTGAGCGGGTCTCAGTTCTGGCCTTCCGGCAATTAATGGGCAAAGTTGATTATGTGCGCGTGATTGCAGCAATAAGGCGTCCATGCCTAATTCAGATATCTGGGCATAGCGATTTCGCAGCATGGCTTCGAGGATATTGACCTCGCCATGGTCTATAAGCGCATCACAGACAGAGACATCTACCTCCCTGCGCTGGGCAATCGCCATGCGGTGCTGGGGTGAGGTGGTGTGAACCAGTTCTACAAGGTCTGAGGCATTGAATGAGGTATTCTCATTCAATAAATGTTCTGCCACATTAAAATTGGACTGCGCCAGATAGCGTAAGAGGCGGCGCGGGGCCTCGGAGCTGTCTTTCAGCCTTTCCGCGCATAATAAACGCTCATCATCGCCAAGCTCTAGGAGAAGGCTGATCAGAATATCACTGACAAGGCTTCTATCCTGCATAGGGATTTGTGATGTGGGCATAGCCACGGCATCGACAAGACGTCGCAACAGCATAAACTTAATTTTCTGACGATCTGAAACGCTTTGTTCTATATTGGCAAGGTCCATGAAATAATCTCAATTCAGGATTTCATTTATTATAAGTATGAGGCAGATTTGAAAACGGATAAAGATTTAATAGGCATATGTATTAATGTATTTTATAATCCTTACTTTACACGTTTGGCATTCCCTCAGCTGTATAGACCAGAATTTCTTTCCATACCGTTAAAGCAGGGCGTTACGCCTTAAAAAGACCGCGTAAATTGGCGCTCATTTATCCCATTTAAGGGCTCTCATTAACTCGGACACGCTCTAGGCTCAGTCTAAATCTTCATTTTGCAAGCGCTGTAAATCATAAAAAGCGATGGCGGCAGCATTGGAAATATTGAGACTTTCCATAGCGGGGGTGATTGGGATTTTGGCCTGCCAATGACAGGCTTTAGCGACACTTGGGCGAAGACCTGCGCCTTCTGCACCGAATACAAGCACCACTCGGCTATGAGAGGGGATGGCCTCTGCAAGGGGGAGATCACCCTGGCCCGAGAGACCTATAATCGTGTAATCGGCTTCAGACAGCTTGTCCAAAGCGCGGGCAATATTAACGACGCGTACTTCTTTGACGGTTTCAATCGCGCCTGCGGCGGATTTGGCGACAATTCCAGTCATGGGGGGGGAATGGCGGGTTTGCAGAATGATCGCCGCAATGTCAAAAGCGGCGGCAGAGCGTACGATAGCGCCAAGATTATGCGGGTCTGATATTTGATCCAGAACCGCAATCCGGGCGGGTTTATGTTCCAGTAAGTCCTGTAAATCCGCAAGCGGCAGGGGATCGCACAGGGCTGCCAATCCCTGATGCACGGCCCCGCTCGGCAATATTCTGTCAATTTCTTTGCTGTTTGTCAGGTCTGCCTTGTGTAAAAGATTTTCCCCTGCCATTTGTGAAGCGGCCCTCTGGGTGGCATTTTTTGTGGCCATGAGGCGGTGTATCTGGCGCTTAGGATTATGTATTGCCGCCATAACCGCATGTGTTCCCCACAACCAAATGGGTTGTGATGACATGTTTTTATCAGCGTTGCGCACATTCTGTGACTTAGATGACATTGAATGCTTGCACCTTCATAACTTGATCCCTATAAGGCAATATTCGGTGCTATATGCTCCCAGAGTAAAACTAGACATAGTCAAATCAAGGTGTCAATCATAGACATTTTGACAATGTTAAGGAGGGGTGGCCGAGTGGTTAAAGGCAGCAGACTGTAAATCTGCCCGCATAGCGTACAC
>JARFRJ010000286.1 GCA_029287305.1 Hyphomonas sp.
GTGCGGACCCAAGCGTGGCTGTCAGCAGGCTGGCTCGGCGGCGTGTTGCGGCCAAGCCAGAGCGAATAAATCGATTGACCAGTGCCGCGACCCCGCCGGATTGATGCATATAGGCCATCAAGGCGCCGATAATCAGGCAAAACAGCAGAATGCGCGTATTGCCTGCGCTCTGGAAGACATTTGCGGCCCGATCAATACTGTCGAGCAAGCCGATAAAAATATGCCCTTTGGCGATCAATGTTTCTGATGCCCAAATCGCCGCGCCAAGCGCGATGAAGACATTGCGCGTCCACACAGCTAGACCAAGCGCCAGAAGCGGTGGGAGGAGGGTGAGCGCATCCATGGCGCTAGTCGGTCACGATTTTCATGGAATAGCGGTCGAATATGCGCAGGACCTGAGCAAGCTCATGGCCTCTTTTCAGGACTTGTCCGTTCATCCCGGTCACACACCATTCTCCCTGTTTACGCCGTAGAGCTGGGTTTTTCTCAATCCGCCAAGTGGCGCGCTCTGCGGCGTGACGGAAGATCGAAAAAGCCGCCCGGTCTGGCCCCATATCAATCGCATAATCGCGCGCCTTCCCATTGGCGACCAGAGACCCATAGACAGCCAGAATGACATTCAGCTCTGTGCGATGCAGAACGATTTTCGGGTTGGGGTAGGCTTTGCTTGGACTCGGAAAAGGAACAATTTTGCTCATTGCCTAAAACTAGAGCATATCTGTAAGCGGATAAAGCCGGAAATTAGTCTGATCTAACGCATTAGACAGGCTTTGCCTCAATATGACCATAATTGAGCCTAAAACCCGCCTTAACTGACCCGTATATATAGTCTTGTAGAGCGGTAATTGGCTTGGATGCTAGATTTCCCCTCCAAAGACCCTGCCTTCCGGGCTGGTTACCGTCTCTACATCTCACCCATGGGCGTGCTTTATCTGCCTCATTTTTTTCACATCTATTCTTGCTGAAGCAAACCCTTTGCGGTTTTTATAATCGCCTCCGAGGTCAGTCCAAAATGCTTATAAAGCGCTTCAATGGGCGCACTTGCGCCAAAATCTGACAGGCCGATAAAGGCATCCTCCGGGCGCAGGACAGCGGCCCACCCTTGCTCAATACCAGCTTCTATCCCAATGCGCGGCAGGTCTCCTAGAATTTCTGATCTATAGCTGGCGTCCTGGAGCATGAACGTCTCCAGACAGGGCATGGAGACAATGCGGGCATGCACGCCTTTTTCGGCCAGCGCT
>JARFRJ010000359.1 GCA_029287305.1 Hyphomonas sp.
CCAAGGGATCTGGCAAAAGCAATAAGATCAGGCAGTTCTTCTGGCAAGACGCCCGCTTTTTGCGGCTCTTCGCCTGTATTCACCTGTATGAAAATTTCAGGCCTATGCCCGGTCTTTTGCGCAGCTTTGGCCAAGGCGCGAGCCAATTTTGGTCGATCCAGCGTTTCAATCACATCAAAAAAAGACACGGCGTCCTCAGCCTTATTGGTTTGCAGCGGTCCGACAAGGCGAAGCTGTAAATCCGGATAGGTCTCTTTGCGATCCGTCCAGCGGTTTTGTGCTTCCTGAACGCGGTTTTCCCCAAAAATGCGCTGGCCAAGCTGTAAAGCCGCGTCAATACGCATATCCGGCTGCTTTTTTGAGATCGCCACCAAATGTGGCTCGGTCGCGGCCAAAGGCGCGCGCGCCGCGTCTTGAATGCTCGCCAATATGACCGCGCGGCGTTTGGCAATATCTTGATATACGCTATCTGTGCTATCCATGTCGACAATGCCTAACCGTGCTCAAATGTTGAAGTTTTCCTGCGCCATTCGCCAGGCGCAAAAA
Source organism: Hyphomonas sp. (assembly GCA_029287305.1). Classification (GTDB taxonomy): domain Bacteria; phylum Pseudomonadota; class Alphaproteobacteria; order Caulobacterales; family Hyphomonadaceae; genus CALLCD01. The sequence goes on from JARFRJ010000359.1 coordinate 547, forward strand.
GTTCTGCCCTCTTATATGCCGGGCCTGTTTGTTTTGACAGACCCTGTGCGCACACCGGACTGTGTTTTTCTTGCCGACCAATTGCCGCGCGGATGCGGCCTGATTTATCGTCATTTTGGAGCGCCGGACCGCAAAGCTGTAGCGGTGCGCCTTAAGCATATCGCAAGGCGCAAACGGCTGACCCTCTTGATTGGCAATGACCCTGCGCTTGCCCGCTCTATTGAGGCTGATGGTGTCCATTGGCCCGAAGCGGCGGTTCATAAAGCCCGGTATTGGCGCAAATATTTCCCCATCATGACCGGTGCGGCGCATTCACGCGCAGCAATCCAGTATGGCAAATCTGTCGGGCTGGATGCCCTGCTCCTGTCGAGTGTTTTCCCGTCAAAAAGTCCAAGCGCGCCTCCAAGTACCATCGGTGCCTCACGGTTCAGAGATCAGGCACGTTGCGCCGGGATACCTCTATATGGGCTCGGGGGCGTTAAGGCGCAGAATGCAGGCCGGATTGCAGGTGTTGCAGGCCTTGCCTCAATTGAGGGCGCTATTGACGCATTTTGCTAAAATGATGGGGCTTTGTGTGCGGCGAGGGAAAACATCTACAATCAAAAGCCAAAGCCCGTTCTTACACACACCGTGTGGCGTTTAGAACAAACCCCGTTGAGACGGTTTTATGCCCCTTGACGGATCAGGCGGCGCAAGACAAACCGCATAGGCTTGCCCCAAACAGTCTAGAATAAGAAAGAATTATAAAAAGGCTTTTAAAACTTGAAAGCTGATTGCAGCCGGATGCCCGCATCCACTTCTTCATCCGCCCATATGGATGATGAATTCATATCTCCAGCGCTGAGGGAAACGCCGCCGCCAACCGATAAGCGAGACGTAATATTAAATGACGCGCCCGCCCACATTTCCTCACGAATTAGACCCGCCGGTTCAGCATGGCTTTTAAGAGCGAGTTGTACGCTCCACTTTTGACCTTGGGCAAAATTAAACTTGACATCCTGATCTTGAAGTTCAACCAGATTATCCGGCAAATCTACCCGTTCAAAGGTTGAAAATCTTTGATACCAGTCTGGGATCGTATCAACGGCATCTGTCGGGCTGGGCGCGTCAATGGCTGTTAGATTTTCCTGCTCGCGCGACTCAATGGTCTGGGCTGATGCAGAAGCGCAAAAGCCAGCAAAAAATATCCACAAGACAACTAAATGTAAATTTTTCATATCCTCACCTGAATGTGTTTTAACATGAAATCGCAGGCGTCCAAATCAAAATTACTGAAAATATTGTAATTTTGCACTTTTAAAAAGATAGCGATATTTCTACCACAGGGGCCAAATAGGACAGGGGCTGCCTATACTCAAAATCCGTCTTTTGCGACTGAACCCCGAGCGCAAGCGTGACGCGCCTCGCCAATGCCCGCGCGACGCCCGCAGACCAGGTCTCGCTTCGCGCGGTTAACGCATCATCCCTAGCCTGACCATAATTTAAAGAGGCCTGCCAGTTTGACGACAATTCCACGTGCCCGCCCATTGACCAAGCTGTGTAGCGCCCTGCCCCATTATCGCTTGTCAACGCGTCCATGCCAAAATCGAGGCCTTTCCAATTGACCCTAACCCCGCCTGACCAGACCTCAACCGTCCCATTCTCAATCTTGTCCGGCAGAAGGCGCAGCCGTGCGCGCGCAAAAGCCCCATAAGCCTCAAACCTGATCCCAGATGCGCGGTGCCGGCGCGAAATATTGACTGCAAATTCAGCAATATCACTCATATGGGGCTCAGCTATCCCGGCTATGTCAAGATTTGGCGTGCGGTCGAGGCTTGATCGATTTGCTCTTGGACTATAGCTCGCGCCAAAACGAACCCCGAGCAAGCGCGGCGTTGCATAGCTGACTTTAAAAGAGGGCCCGCTTAAATCATTGCGGGTCAGTAAAGCGGCTATACCGCTTGTGTCGAGGCGCGCATTGCTCAATCGCGCATATTTGAAAATATTTGGTGGGCCTTCATAAAATCGCCGGGCAATCCCGCTGTCCAACCCAGCCAATACTTCCCCATAGCCACCATCCACATAGATAAACCCAGCTTGTAGACGCGCTTGCAGACGATCCTCTTCTAAGTGTCCCAAAGGCGCAAGGCCCGTAAACGCGCCGCGCTGTGCGCTCAAAAGAACCCGCCTATCCGCCGGGTGCATGGCGGGTACTTCTCCCAGCGTCCCGGCAAATCCCTTTCGGCCCGGATGATCCAATTGCAGGCCAAGGGTCAGGTGAGCCCCAAGCTTCAGGCCATTATCCAAAATATGCGAGGCCTTAAAACTACTATCGAGATGAAAGCCTGCTTTTTCCGGGAAAACTGGTCCGCTGGTTTCATAGACAGGGGCAGCCACCCAGGCCATTTTATGCGACCAACCTGTCTCCCAGCCAAACTCCTGATCCGCCTCAGCGTCTGCACAAAGCGGCAAGCATAGACAGATTAACAAAGCAAAGCTGATGAATTTCATATTTGCATTTCCCTTGGTGAATGGAGTAAAGCAGATTTAGCTGGCTCTTGTCATGCGTCATGCTATAGCGAATAGATAATTATTGGTATGCTCAGAGAACCCCGTCTATGAAGTTTCGTCTATTTATTTTTGTTTTACTCAGTGCCCTGTTTGCTTTTAATGCCTGCACATCCAGACAGGCCGCAAGCGCGCCGACCATTGCCGAAGAATTTACCGGAGGTGTCAACCCGTATCTATGGCGTGCCAGCCTTGATACGTTGAGCTTTTTGCCCATCGACACGGCGGACCCTTATGGCGGGCTTATCAATTATGACTGGCAAAGCTTTGAAAGCGTCCCGGGTGAACGCATCAAAGCAACTGTATTCATTCTGGATACGCGCCTCAGAGCCGATGGCATAAAAGTTTCTGTTTTCCGGCAGTTTCAACTGTCTCTTATACACATCT
>JARFRJ010000481.1 GCA_029287305.1 Hyphomonas sp.
GGCTTTTCCGCATGTACCGACCCCATCATCCATTCTGAAATCATTGCCGATCATGGAGATACGTTCCAGCGCTGTCGGGCCGTGACCGATCAGTGTCGCATTCTTGACCGGGGCCCCGATCTTCCCGTTTTCGACCTTATAAGCCTCTGTGCACTGAAAGACGAAATTGCCAGAGGTTATATCGACCTGACCGCCGCCAAAATCAACCGCCCAAATACCGTTCTTGATGGATTTGACGATCTCTTCGGGGTCCTCTGATCCAGCCGTCATAAACGTATTGGTCATACGCGGCATGGGTAGGGCATCATAGGCTTGGCGGCGTCCATTACCGGTGGGGGCGACCCCCATCAGCCGGGCATTTTGCCGATCCTGCATATAGCCTTTCAATACCCCGTCTTCGATTAGCACAGTGCGCTGGCTCTTAGTGCCTTCATCGTCAATAGAGAGCGATCCACGGCGGTGCTCAATCGTTCCATCATCAATAATTGTAACGCCTTTGGCGGCCACTTGTTCCCCGACACGGCCAGAATAGACACTGGTGCCTTTGCGGTTGAAATCGCCTTCCAGACCATGCCCAACCGCTTCATGCAGAAGGATGGCAGGCCAGCCAGGGCCGAGTACAACTTCCATTTCACCGGCGGGCGCGGCCACGCTTTCCAGATTGACCTCCGCCTTGCCGAGCGCGCGCAGGGCAAGCTCCTGCCAGCGCCGGGTCTCTACCCATTCTTCATAGGCCGCGCGTCCGCCTGCACCGGAGGCGGCGGTTTCCCGGCGTCCATTCTGTTCCAGTGTGACGGAGATATTCAGCCGCACAAGCGGGCGAATATCATGATATTCCGCACCGCCAGGGCGTAGAATATCGACTTGCTTGTGCGTGCCAGCAAGACTGACAGAGACTTGCACAACGCGCGGGTCTTTGGCGCGCAGCCAAGCGTCAATCTCAGCCAGAAGGTTGGTTTTGACAGTAAAATCAGGGGCCTCTGTCGGGTCAATGGGCAGATAGAGGCGGCGATTGGTCGGCACGGGTGAGGCAGAGAGCGAAGAGTTATATCCCGCTTTTGCGGCTGAAGCGGTCTTCGCGGCGCGTCGGATCGCGTCAATGGACAGTTCTGAAGCATGGGCATAGCCTGACGCTTCACCCGCGACAACGCGCAGGCCAAATCCATTTCCGGTATCGAAACTGGCGGACTTCAAACGGCCATCATCAAAAAGGAAGCTTTCAGAGCGCGTATGCTCAACATACAGCTCTCCATCATCACCGCCATGGACGGCTTGATCAAGTTCAGCCAAAGCTGCGGCGCGGTCAAAGGGCAGGGGGGTATATGTATCAGTCATAGACTTTAAATGGAGAGGAAGTGAGGGTCTGGCAAGGCTAAAATAGCAAAGCCGGGCTATTTTAGCTCGGAACCGCTCTAACTGGCAAAATCGATCCTATGATGTACATGAAGCAGATAGGGCAGGCTAGAGGCTCACACTTATAGTGGTCTAGCCTTCAGAAACGATGTAGCGGTCTAATTGTTCGAGCGCCAAAGGCCAATCCGGCTTTAGTTTCAGAGCCTCCTGAAAAGCAAAATAAGCCTCATTCAATTGCTCTGTCATATCATAGGCAAGGCCGAGATTATAATAGGCAATATGGGCGTCCTTTGTTTTAAGTCCCAGGCTTTTTTTCAGCGCTGCAATGGCGTCATAGGGCCGTCTGTCCCGGATGAGGGCCGCGCCTTCATTGAGGTAAATGATACCATTTTTGGGGGACAGTTTGCGCGCGGCGGCATAATCGGCATATGCGCCGTCAAATTTACTCACGCGCATGCGAATAATCCCACGATTAACGTAGCTGGCCGTCAGATCACGCTCGGTCAGTGTGCCGGATTTGATGGCATCACTGCAGATACGCTCGGCATTGCCGCGAATGTCCGGATACGTCTTGGCGGCCTTGAAGCAGTCTTTGCCAAGCCCCGACCCGATCACCATGATTTGGGCATGCGCCAGAAAGGGCAGACAGATAAGGCTGAAACAGGCCAGTACAATTCGTTTCATAATAGGCTCGCTTTCGATCCTTGATAATGCCCTAATCCAGCGGAAAAGTCAAAATTGACGCTATAGAGCGTGTCCGAGCTAAGGTCAGGATAATTTGCGCGCCCGGCAACATAATAATCATCAAGATTTTTAACGCTGCGGCCAGCATAGTTTCCGATCGCAATAAAGATGACGACGCTGACAATCAATGTGAGCGTGAAAATATCCAACGATTTTGCCTCTTCATCAGTTAACTTTTTATTGCATCTGGACGGTTGACGACGAAAATGGATCAGAACGACAGAGGCAAGCTCAATATCTGGGGCGGACCTGTGCGATGTGATCTGGATCAGATCACTTCTGCAGACCCCTGCGTGCCCTTATCGGCTGCTTCCAGCTCATCACGCCAGACAGACAGATTATTATCAAGGACGAGAAAGCTCATAATCCATAAAAACTCATCCCAGATATACATATAATGACCTTTGGCCCCCCAATAAATGCAAGCTAAAACAAGAAGGCCATACATCAGCATTTTCAGGCGCTTGTCCCAGGTTAAAATTGCCCCCTTATAGATATCACGCTCTTGCAGACGCACGCTCAGCTCCGTCAGGGCTAATATGACCAGCCAAACGCAAGCCTCGATTAAATCTATGATGCGCAGTTGAGCATCTTCAAGACGTCCGGTGGCATCTGTCACCAGCGGATCGCTCGGATAGCTGTATAAAGGGGCATTATAGGCAATGGTGGTGCACGTTTCTGCAGTAATCTCCACATAAGATACATTGCGATAGAAAGACAGATTGTCCCCAGCCAGAACGCATAAATCATTGACCCCTTCCATGATTTTCAACCCATCGATTTCCGCGACATAATAGGCATAGGCATAAATCGTATTGAGGATGAAACCGACAAAAACCAGCTTCACAAGTAACATCAGAATTTCGGCAAAACGATTATCGAAATCATCATCCAACCAATAGGTTTCCAGCTCATAAACGAAAATCAGCATGATCCAGGAGATTTGATCCAGCGAGGGGGCAAGCGCGTTCAACCATTTGCGAAGGCCTGTCTCACCATCCAGAGTATGACGGACCGTGTTCAAATCATCATTCAGATAATAGAAAAAATTGATAATAAGGAGAGGATAGACGATCCATTTCAAGGTCAGGATCACATTTTGATAGGATATTAGGTCAGTCTGGCCCGTCAAAACCTGTTTGATATAAGAGAAGGAAGCCTTCTGAGGGTCAGATCGTGTCATGTCATCCCCTTGATGAGTCTGGGTGTTGAGGGCGGGGCATAAAGGGGGCTCCTAAAAAGCCAGCTTTATGTTAAACTGCAAACGGCCAGGGTGACAAGTCTGAATATTATATTCGGTTACAAATTGTGATCAAAATTTAGCCTATTTGACTTTGGCGATAGATCAAAAAACAAATTAGAACCTCTATTATTGCTATATTAATTGAGAGTCAATTTTCAAAAGCTCTGAAAAACTTTGCGTATTAAGTTGAAAATATACGTTTAATTTGTGATCACATTATTTTATATCGAGGATTTTTTTGAGTGAGGTTTGGCATTCTTCGGCCATGGTTTTCATACTAATTATGTGTCCTGCGGTGTGCAAATGTGTCATTCAGAGCCCCTTGAATGTCGCAATAGGCTTGATAGAGTGTATGCTATGGAGATGCGATAATGGTCCTTGATCTGAAGCCTAATTCAAAGCCTGCTTTTCAAAATGCATTGGCCATGTTTCAAACCAGTAACTTTACGGGCGCTGAAGCCTATATTGTCTCAGCTTTAAAGCGCTATCCCAATGAACCGAATTTACTTCGATTGCTGGGCGCAAGTCTGTTAAAGCAAAATCGAGCCGAAGAAGCGGAAGCTAAATTTACACATGTGACAAGGCTGGTGCCAAATTTTGCGCCCGCTTATGAAAATTTGGCAGAAGCTTATCTTGCACAAGGTAAGATCGAGCCTGCCATTAACGCTTTAAAGATGGCCACGCGGCACGATCCGCAATCGACAAGTCTGAATATGAAGCTGGCTGAATTGCTTTCGATTACCGGGCGCGCAATGGAGTCTGATCAGGTTTTCCAGTCCACGCTGGAGAACCACCCCGACCGGGCGGCTCTAGCTGAAGCGATGAAGAAAGCTCAAACGGGAGACTTTAAAGGTGCCGAGCAAATCTATCGAGGCCTCCTAAAAACCAATCCAGAGAATGTTGATGCTTTGCGGCTTATGGGTGTTTTATGCGTTCGGCGTGATAATTATAATGATGCGGAAGCCCTCTTTCGCCGGGCTGTTGAACTGGCCCCGGACTATTGGACCGCCTGGATCAATTATGGCACCGCACTGAATGAGCAGCAAAAATTCAATGAGGCTGACACGGCCTTAAAACAGGCTTTAAAGCTCAAACCCAGCAATGTGCATACTCTGGAACGCCTGGGTACCAATAGTATGAATGATGGGCGTCTTGAGGACGCGATTGACTGGCTGGAAAAGGCTCTAGAGATAGATGCAAAGCATTTTCCGTCACTTTTATGCCTCGGCCATGCCCTGAAAACCATAGGCCGGCAAGATGAGGCGATTGCGGCTTATCGCAGATGTGCTGGGGCCAAGCCGGACTTCGGTGAAGTATATTGGAGCCTTGCCAATCTGAAGACGTTTCGTTTTGAAGAGGGTGAAGTTGAGGCGATGAAACAGCACCTCGATGAGGTGACGCAGAAACCCGCCAGCAAAGATTCTGAAATTTCCTTCTGCTTTGCGCTTGGCAAAGCCTGCGAGGATCGCAAGGACTATAAACAGGCTTATGCCTATTATGAGCGCGGAAATTCGGAAAAACGTCTAAACGTAAATTATGATCCCATTGAGCTGGAGATTCAGGTGGATCGTCTGATAGACGTCTTCACACAGGAGTATTTCGCCGCTCGGCAAGGGCAGGGTTGCGCTGAGGCATCCCCAATCTTTATTGTCGGCCTGCCGCGATCCGGGTCAACCTTGTTGGAGCAAATTCTCGCCAGTCATTCTGAGGTTGAAGGCACCGCCGAGCTGCATTATCTTTTGCGTCTGGCCACACAGACTGGCCTGAACCGTGCCGATGGGATCAAATATCCACACTATATGCTGGAACTGGCCCCGCACCATCTGTCAGGGCTCGGTCAGGAATATCTTGAGTTGACCTTGCCCCATCGCACAGGCAAGCCCTATTTTACCGATAAGCTTCCGAATAATTTCACTGGTATCGGTTTTTTGCAGGCCATTTTGCCGAACGCAAAGATTATTGATGCGCGTCGCCATCCGCTGGATAGTTGTCTGGGGACATTCAAGCAATTATTTGCCAGAGGCCAACCTTTTTCCTATGATTTCTATGATTTAGCCCATTATTATGGGCAATATGACCGGCTGATGAAGCATTGGGATAAGGTTTTGCCGGGGAAGATTTTACGCGTGAATTATGAACAGGTCGTTGGCGATCTGGAAACCCAAGCCAAGCGCCTTATCGCCCATTGCGGCCTTGCCTGGGAAGATCAGATATTGCGATTTCACGAAACTAAACGGGCGGTCAAAACCGCAAGCTCTGAACAGGTGCGTCAGCCGATTTATAAAGGGTCTGTGCATTTATGGCGCCATTATGAGGAAGATTTGAGCGAGCTGATTGATTTCCTAGAGCCGGTTTTGATGGGTTTGCCGGAGGCAGATCGCCCCTGCAGTTTGCAGGGCTAGGCCAGATTTTTAGGCCCTAAAGGGAACTGGTTTGAATAGGCTCAAATGTTTAAAAAAACCTATTTTGATGGCCAGGCAAAGGGCCATATTTCAAGCCCGTGAATAGCATTACGCACATCCATTGAAAGATTGATGACTTTCGTGGCTTTCTGGGTGTCGAGATCGTAAATTGTCAGCGTGGAGGGCGATGATCCGATGGCGATTTCCTGCTCAGAAAGGACGCATAAGCCGCGCGCAAAGCCTGGCCGGGCTAGGCGCGTATCGTCCAGCTTTGTATGGGTCAGCTTATGCGGGGCAAAGCGCGGAATGCGCAAAATGGCGCGGCTGTCCGGGCTCTCATAACGGACGACATTTTTTTGCGTGTCATTGAACACAATACCATCTTTAAAGGGCCGGGCATTATGAACCCCTTCTGGCAATGTCGACAGGACACCGATATTTTTGCCATCAAAGCGGAGCAGTGCCTTGCTGTGCAGGCCGCTGATAAACATCCCACCCTGATCACAATGCACCATATTCAGATGCAGCTTATTGAGCATAAGCGGGCCCTTATCCCCCTTGGGATTAAAGCGGTTTGCCTGAAAGCGCAGCCCATCGGTCTGCACATTCAGCGCCCAATTAAAGGTTTTCGTCTCTAGATCAAAACCCAGAATAGAATCATATCCCGTCGACGCGATAAAGAGATGCGCGCCAAACTGGCTGACCTCATGACAATGCTTCAGATATTGATTTTTATAGGAGGCGATGAGCTGGAAGTTTTGATCAAATACGAACAGTTCATCACTGGCGACAATGTAAATTTCCCCCTTGTGGAAGCCAATACCACGTAGGCCGCGATCCCATCCGCGCCCCTGCCAATCAATATCCACCCTGTTCCAGTTGACCGGCTGCAGAATCTCATCTGTGTCCAGATTGACCAGATAAATGCCACCATGGCTATCGCCCTGTTGGCTGCCGCGCACGACAGAAGTTGCAATCAGAGAGGTCATACCGATCCTTTTGCCAGATTTGGATAAAACGCAGGCCCTTAGCTTTGTTTAATTGGTATATAATCAAAGATGAAATTAATTCTGTCTTCAGAGCCTTTATTAATCACGCCATGGCGTCTTTGATTATTGATCTCATACGCCTCGCCAATCTTCATGATTTGCGGGCGACCTTCAATCATAAACCGGACTTTATTATTCGTGGTGATGGGAATATGGATTCGGTGGCCATGATGAAAGGAGGGATGACTGTCCGTATGCGTGGCAATATGGCGACCCGCTTTCAGCTTGGCGGCAATGGCGCGTATGATCGTGCCGCCGGGCGTATAATGCCGATCAATAATGTCATGAATAAGCGGAATCGCAGCCTCCTGTAGCCGATCCCAGCTTTTGCCCTTAGCGACATCAACATTTGGCCAATTATCATGATCGCAAAATATCATTATGAGCGATTCGGTATCGTAATGTACATCATTGAATTTTTTTTGACGGATATCTTCTTCGCGCCAGACAGAGTTGTCATAGGAGAGAATTTTTTCGGCCAATGCAGACATATCAACCTGTCCAAGATTACGAATAGGGACGCCTATATCCATAAAAATATCCTATGTCTTTCTGCTTATTAGAAGATTTATTACAATTATAGCCCAGCTTCAAGCCATCCACACAGACATCAAGCAAGATAAGCAAAGAGTTGGGTATATAAGTGTTGCGTGCATGCAACAGTTTTGCCCCTACTGACAATATTCTGACCTCTAGTGGACGATTTTTAGAGTTTCGATCTTGTAAAAAAACGTGATCACGAGTTACCTTGAGACATGTATAGATTTATGTGATATGCCTGTCATAAATCCGCTGTGTTGCTTAAGGAGGGTGTTTTGAAAATTCCGTCAAAATCGAAATTACGTTTGCATGTGTCTGTGTTTGCGCTCTCATTGATTGGAACACTGCCCTTAAGCGCTTATGCACAAAGCACGGATAATGAGGGGGCAAATCCGCAAGACAGCGAACAGGCGGATGAGACCACAGTTTTGGATCGCATTGTTGTCACAGCCCGTAAACGCGAGCAGGATTTGCAAGATGTGCCGCTTGCCCTGCAGGCTTTCAGTAATGATGATATTCGTGAGAAAGGTCTGCGCAGCTTCCAGGACTATGCCAAAGAGCTTACCAGTGTCAGCTTTGGGACCTCTTCACCCGGCGCAACAACGATTGCGTTTCGGGGCGCTTTAGCGCAGCCGACTGGCTTTGATACGATTAGTTCCTCAATCATATATCTGGATGAAATTCCGATCACACG
>JARFRJ010000518.1 GCA_029287305.1 Hyphomonas sp.
CTACACTAGAGTTGGATCGTCGGCAGCGTCAGATGTGTATAAGAGACAGGTCTGTATGCGTGCGCTTTCAAACGTGGCCATTAAGTGACGAAATCCCTGGCCCTCCACCCCGCCGAGAAGATTTTCCGCCGGCACAGCAAAATCGTCAAAGGCAATCTCATATTCTTTCATCCCGCGATAGCCAAGCACTTCAATCTCGCCGCCTGTCATCCCATCTGCTGGAAAAGGGGTTGCATCATCACCTCTCGGTTTTTCGGCCAGGAACATGGAGAGACCGGAAAAATTACGCGTTTCAGGGTCGGTCCGGGCCAAAAGGGTCATTAAATCAGCGCGCACGGGATGGGTGATCCAGGTTTTATTACCGGTGATTTTATAGCCTGCCGCATCTTTTGTTGCGCGGGTGCGCAAAGCGCCTAAATCAGAACCGGTATTAGGCTCGGTGAAGACCGCTGTGGGTAGGATTTCAGCCGAGGCAATCGCCGGCAACCATTTTTCTTTTTGCTCTTCTGTCCCCCCGATCAGAATAAGCTCAGCGGCGATCTCAGACCGCGTACCAAGTGAGCCGACGCCAATATAACCGCGCGATAATTCCTCCGAGACGACACACATGGCGATTTTATCCATGCCGAACCCGCCATATTCTTCCGGTATGGTCAGACCAAAAACACCAAGCTCACCCATTTCAAGAACAATGTCCATCGGAATATATTCATTCTTCAAATGCCAGTCATGGGCATAGGGCCGGATTTTTTCATTGGAGAATTTACGGAACTGATCGCGCACCAGCCCCATCGTTTCGTCAAGGTCTGTGTTTTCCAGCGTCGCCCGCTCTAGGGCTTCGGGCAGGTAGGACGCGGCCAGCGACATCGCTTGTGCCGTTTTACCCTTGTCTATGAAGTCCTTCAAAACCGGTTGCGATAAAAGCGCGATCTGCTCCGTACTGAGACCAAAATCAGAGGGCCGGATGACCTCCCCCTGGTTCATCGCGATCCCGCCGCAAATCTGGGCAATATAGTCTGAAAAGAGAATTTGCGTATAGATTTGCTCCAGCGCACCAAACGCATCCTTTTTATCTAGGCGATCTGCCCAATGGGCCACTTCGCGCAAGGTCTCAATATAGGTTTCCAACCAAGCCAGACCATGAGCGGCATGCTGGTGCACTTCAAAGGCTTTGCGATCCGCCTTACCGGACGGGGCGAGCCTAGTACCCATCACCTCACGCACGGATGCGGCATAGACATCCAGCGCCTGCATGGCTTTTTGCATATGCGTGCGCAAATCCGGCAATTTGGGATCTACCCCCAGATTCAGCATATCATCCATTACAAGCCTTCTTTCTTCTATCTTTGTCTTATTCTGTATCATCTATCCGGAACCCGGACGGTACAAGATAAACTAGCCCATCTGCGCAAATAGAAAAGCCTTGTCCGGCGCGAAAGTCAAAACCAGACATGCAGATGCCTTGCGTTTTTTTATAAAATGACGATGCGCCAAGCGCCTTTTACTTTACAGCCTCCATATACAGCTTATTGTGCCGACATATCCATGCGACAGATATGAATTCATTTATGGGGAGAGATAAAGCGTGTCAGATCAATGGGACTTTCCAAGCGGCGATTTAATGCGCGGCAAACGCGGCCTGGTCATGGGGGTCGCCAATCAGAACTCTATTGCTTGGGGGATTTCCCGCCAATTGGCCGCGCAAGGCGCAGAGCTCGCCTTTACCTATCAGGGCGAAACGCTGGAGCGCCGCGTGCGACCGCTGGTGACCAGCCTTGGCTTTGATTTCATGATCCCTCTGGATGTAACCCAAGATGATGAGATGGAGCGTGCCTTTGGTGAGATTAAAGCTAAATGGGGGGGGCTCGATTTCCTCGTTCATTCCATCGCCTTTGCCGGGAAAGATGAACTGCAAGGCTCTATGGTCGCCAATACCTCACGCGCCGGCTTTGCCCGCGCCATGGATATTTCGGTTTATTCCTTCATCGATGCGGCCAATCGCGCTTCAGAACTGATGCCAAGCAAAGAAGAGGGGGGTGGTTCAATCATCTGTCTGACCTATCTTGGTGCAGAACGTACCGTTCCATCCTATAATGTGATGGGGGTCGCGAAAGCCGGGCTGGAAGCCGCCACGCGCTATGCCGCGCGTGATCTGGGCAAGGACGGCATACGCGTGAATGCTATTTCCGCTGGCGCTATGCGCACTCTATCGCTGGCCGGTATTCGCGGCGGCAAAAGCCTAATGGGCACAGGCAAAGACTGGTCCTTTCTTAAAGAAAACACGTCTATGGAAGGGGTGGCAGGCTGCGCCCTTTATCTTCTCTCGCCGCTTGGCCGCTCTATTGCGGGTGAAATTATCCATGTCGATGCAGGCTTTCACGCCATCGGTGTGCCGGATATGGAGCCAGAGAGCTAAAGCGCGCATTGGCTAGGT
>JARFRJ010000165.1 GCA_029287305.1 Hyphomonas sp.
TCATACACATCCGCGCCGAGATCGCGGGCATTGGACAAGGCGCGTTCATAATAGATTTGTGCAGCTTTTGCATGGCCGCTTGCTTCTGAACAGGCCCCGAGATTGAAATAGAGGACAGGGTCGTCCTGATATTTATTCAGGAGGTCAGAGAAGATCAGACAGGGCGGTTCCACATCTCCGGCCTTTATGCCTGCGACAGCCTGCTCAAAAAGCGGGTCCTGACTGATATTTGGATTTTCCGGTTTGGTCAGAATATTCGCCCGGACAAGCTTATTATAAGGCGCAATATCCCGGCGCGCCTGCCATAATGTGCGTTGCAGCGCCGAGGCGATCACATGGTCGATAATATTATTCTCGCGCAGTCTGTAATCTCTATGATGGGGGTGCCGATAGGCATAGCGCCCCTTGCCGGGTCCCCGGCTATCGGCCTCGCGCCGGACACGATAGATCACATAGCCGGTGCGAAAACATTCCTGGTCACTATCAATGGCGGTATAGGTTTTACTGTGAACCCGTTTGCCTGTCGCAGCATTGATCAAATCTGTAGTGACGGCGACCTCAATCGTATATGTCAGGCAGACCCTTTCCACCTCCTTTTTTTCAAGACATTTATTGCTCTGCTTATCGCGGCTTATGCATTTTGAATATGTGCTATATGTTTCATCGACAAAAGGCGGGCCAATTTCGATAAAGCCGCGATATATACCCCCTGTCGAAATGCGCGGCGTATATGGATCGACCTGAAACCAGGGCTGGCCATCAAAACCGGCACCATAAAGCATGGTTTCAAACTCTTCTGAATACCAATTGGATAAAGGGCCCCTAAACCCCTCAACCGATACAGTGCGTAATTTGGCCGCTTCAGGATTTCCAGGCGCGATAGAGGCGACATAGTCAATCCCGGGTCCAACACAGCCCGTGAGCGCCCAAAGGCCGATAAGACTTAAGCAAATTTTTCTATATATCGTCATCTTTGCACACTTTCAGTTACAGGCCTGAGATATGAAAGATAAGTGTAAAACAGCTAGGTTTAAGCTAGGATGAACAGGGGTCAGGGGCTGATCTGCACTATGCAGGCGCAGATGCAAAGCCTCATCGGGCACAGCGTGGCTTGCACAAGATCAAACCGGATGAGACTATAAATGGACTGTATAGCCT
>JARFRJ010000171.1 GCA_029287305.1 Hyphomonas sp.
GTGGGCTGGCGGTCTCTTGCGCCATCCACCAGATAATCGCATTGGACTGGGTCAAAGAGCGCCCATCCGGCCAGCGAGCCAGTGGAATTTGACCCACCGGGTTCAGCTTTAGAAATTCAGGCGTGCGGGTTTCGCCCTTCAAAATATCGACATCTATCCAGTCATGGTCGAGATTGCACAGCTCAGCCGTCCAGAGTGTTTTCAGGCAATTGCCGGATATTCTCTCGCCATATAGGGTCAAGCGTGTAATCGGGGCCTCAAACATGGTTAGAGCGTATCCGAGCTAAAATGGGCCGTTTGACCAGCGGGGCGACCAGCGGGACGACCAGCGGGAAGAGCGCTACGGAAACGGTTTTATAGTACATTAAATTCATATAATTATTTCCATTATCGCTTGGATGTCTTTTTCGCGCTGACAGCGTCAAAGCCATTGGACGATGCTCGCATCGCCCTGCAGTGTTCGGCTTCATGCTCGAACCGATGGCGCATAAAGCCTCACTCCTTGTCATCACAAAAAATCCATTCCATCGTTGCACTGCCCAAACTGACCCCTTTTAACTCGGACACGCTCTAGATATTCTCTTTGGCAAATTCAGGGTGACAGGTTGGACCATAGGCGCGAATATGCTCGCGCAATGTCTCGCGGCCATCTATCTGGCCCTCTTCGGTCACTTGCATAAAATAGGGATCGGTAATCTCCCCCTCGCTCGCCTCGGCTTTAGCCAATGCAGCCTCAGCTGCCTCACCTGTGAATACGCCCAGTTCGGCAATATTTTGGGTCCAACCGCCATCGGCGCGCATCCAGATTACAGCGCCCGTTTGGGTCTGCCAGGCGGTGATGGCTTTGGGTTGATCCGGTTTCAGTTTTGGACGTGCTGATGTCATGCGGCGGCCTCCAGACCCTGCTCAATAACCGCCTCCAAAGGCAATCCCGCCACCTCGCCAATGATCAGTAAAGCCGGGCCTTTAATCCCCCCCTGTTCGATCAGCCCTGATAGGTCGGCGAGCCTGCCAAACAGGCGAATTTCTTCCGGTCGTGTGCCATTTTCAATAATCGCAATCGGTGTGTCTGGCCCGCGCCCCGCTTCGATCAGTTTTGCGCTGATTGTGGTGGCTTTGCCGACACCCATAAAGACAATAACTGTCTGATTTGGCCGAGCAAGAGAGTTCCAGTCGAGGTCCGGTACCTCACCGGATTTGGCATGACCGGTCACAAAGACAAGAGTTTGGGCATGGTCGCGATGGGTCAGCGGCAGGCCCGCCGAGGCAGCGCAACCTAAAGCAGAAGATATCCCCGGCACGATATAGGCGTTAATGCCTTCGGCCTGCAGGGCCGCCAGCTCTTCCCCGCCGCGCCCGAATATGAAGGGGTCGCCGCCTTTTAAGCGGACAACCCGTTTGCCTGCGCGGGCCGATCTGATCAGCAAATCATGAATATCGCTTTGCGGTACGCTGTGATTGGCTTTGGATTTGCCAACGCTGATACGGTCGGCATCGCGGCGGATCAAGTCCAATATCGGCGCTGAAACAAGGCGATCATAATAGACGATATCGGCCTGCTGGATGAGGCGTAGGGCTTTCAGAGTAAGCAATTCCGGATCGCCTGGGCCTGCGCCAACAATATGCACCATGCCAGGCGCAGCCTGTCCGGCCAAAAGCGAGGCGGCCTCTTCTTTTGCCCCTGCTTCATCTCCGGCAAGCACGCGTTCGGCAATATCACCATTCAACAATGCCTCCCAGAACAGGCGGCGATCTTCAAATTTTTCAAACCGTTCATAAACTGCCGGGCGCAAACGTTCGGCAAATAATGCCAGCTCGCCGATCCGGCTTGGCATCAGGCTTTCAAGCTTAGTCCGGACAGATTTGGCCAGAACCGGGGCCGCGCCCCCTGTCGCAATAGCCGCCACAATCGCGCCGCGATCAAGAATGCTCGGAACGAAAAAATCGCTTAAATCAGGATGGTCGACAACATTGACTGGAATGCCGAATTGGCGGGCAAGATCAATTGCATCCCGCATACGTGTATCCAGACGGCAGGCAATAATGGCGAATTTGGCGACATCTAGGGCCGGTCCATGCTGCGCGAATGGCCGTATCGTGATGCGCCCGGAAAATTCCTCGGCAAAACCCGGCTCAATATCATCCCCGACAATCACATTGATCCGTGCCGGTGTCTTGGCCAATAAGCGGACCTTGCGGCGAGCTTCCTCGCCGCCCCCAAAAACCACTACATCAGCATTGTGCATTTGAAAAAAGGCTGGAAAAACGCGCAAGAGATACTCCAAATCAGGTGACGGCTGGTTAAATACATGGCAGGTGAGGCAAATCATACAAGGTGAGATGGCTAAGGGCATTGTTTAGAGAATCTAATATTATAAAGAGGAGAGATCATGTCTGATCCTGTTGACCGCTTGCCGCCCTTAAATGCTTTGCGCGCTTTTGAGGCCGCCGCCAGATTGCTTTCCTTTACCAAAGCGGCTGATGAATTAAATGTGACGCCCGGCGCGATCAGCCAGCAAATCCGACAATTGGAAGATTATGCCGGCGCTCCCCTGTTCAAACGCACAGGACGCTCGGTCTTATTGACAGACAGCGCCCAGGCCTCGCTCGCCATGGTCCATGAAGCTTTTGAAAAAATCTCTGAAGCCGGACGGGTCATGCAGGCACCCGCGCGCAAGGGACGTGTGATGATCTCCTGTGCCCCCTCTTTTGCAGCTAAATGGCTGGCCCCGCGTCTGGAGGCCTTTCATCGCCAGCATAAGGGGATTGAAGCTTGGATATCGGCGGATATGGGGTTGATAGACTTCAATATGGCAGACGCGGATATTGCCATACGCTATGGCCGTGGGGCTTATGATGGGTTGAAATCAGAACGTCTTTTGGAAGAAAGCGTGGTGCCGGTCTGTGCGCCCGGCTTGCTTGAAGGCGACAAGGCCATACGTAAACCTTCAGACCTGAAACATCACACACTCCTGCATGATGAGAGCCCGGAAAATGATCCATCCTGTCCAGATTGGACAAGCTGGCTGGTTGCCCGCAACGTGAGCGGGATCGTGGCCGATCGGGGCCCTCGGTTCAATCAGGGCGTACTTGTCATAGAAGCGGCAATTTCCGGCCAGGGCGTTGCGCTTGCCAAACGGGCGGTGGCGGGCGCGGACCTTGCCGCCGGGCGCTTGGTCGCCCCCTTCGCCGATGGATCGACAGCGCTTGATTTTGGATATTGGCTGGTTTGGCCGAAAGGGCGCCATTTAAGCCCAGAAGTGCGCACCTTTATCAAATGGGCAAAATCGCAAGCCTCAGAGAGTGAAATTATCGGGGTTTGATCGCTTTTTCACAAGAGGCTTCGCGCGCTAATCCCTCACCCATATATATAAGAAATTCTAAAGGGTTCATAATGGTGCTTGAATTCCTGTCTATATATAGCATATCGAACTTGCTTTAATATATACGACCGACAGATGAGACAGGACATATGACCATAGCGGCCCAAACCACACCCCGGGTAAACCCGAACGCCCCGACCTTACAAAAAGTTCTTGCAGTTAAGCACCATACCGACAGGCTGTTCTCCTTTCGCATAGAGCGTCCGCAAAGCTTTCGTTTTCGCAGCGGTGAATTTGTGATGATTGGCCTTCCCAAGGATGATGGTCGCCCTCTTTTGCGGGCCTATTCTGTCGCCAGCCCGGCCTGGGATGAGGAATTGGAGTTTTATTCCATCAAAGTGCCGGATGGCCCCTTAACGTCACGTCTGCAAAATATTCAGACCGGAGACGAAATTCTTCTGGCTAAAAAATCAACCGGAACACTGGTGCTGGATGCTCTGGTGGGGGGGCGAAGGCTTTATATGTTTTCCACCGGAACAGGCTTTGCGCCCTTTGCCAGCCTGATCCGCGAGCCGGAAACCTATAGCCGTTTTGAAGAAATTATCGTCACCCAAACCTGCCGGGATGTGGCAGAACTGGCCTATTCCAGAGAAAGTGTCGCCGCCGCCCAAGCCGATCCGCTTGTTGTCGAGGAAGCCACCCGTCAATTGCGCCTGTTTACCTCCTGCACGCGCGAAACCTATCCTCAGGCCGGGCGCATCACCCATCTTATCGAATCGCGGGAAGTGTTTGAAAAGCTTGGTGTTCCAGCCCTCGACCCGGAAACGGATCGCGCCATGATTTGTGGCTCAATGGAAATGATTAATGATACCAAAGCGCTGCTATTACAGGCTGGACTGGTGGAAGGCTCGAATGCGTCCCCAGCTCAATTTGTTATTGAAAAGGCCTTTGCCGGATAGCCGCCGCGACTGCACTTGAGCCAAGCGCTTATGATTGGGTGTGCGCATATGCGCGATTGCATACGCCTTAAGGCCAATGCGACAGAATTGAACTTGAAAAAACAGGCTCACAATCGCCTCATTCCATATCCATAAAAGGGTTCAAATCTAAAAATGCGTCCGCAAAAATGTACAAGTGAAACTGCGCAAACCATGCAAGATGTGCGCTATGAGATTGACCGGCTGGATGTGGCTCTGGTTCGGCTTATAGCCGAGCGGCAATCCTTCATGGAAGCCGCCGCACGCATAAAATCAGACCGGACAAAAGTTCTCGACCGGGACCGGATTGAAGATGTGGTCACTAAAATTGTCAAAGAAGCTGAAGCGGCAGGTCTCTCCCCAGCGATTGCAGAACCTGTCTGGCGCAAAATGATTGAACGCTGCATTGCTTATGAGTTTACAAGCTTTGATCAGTCAAATGCGTGAAACACCGTCAAACGAAGCGTAAGCACGGCAACGCGTTCTTCGGTTTGGACTAAGGCTTCTTTAATGTCTGCCAATAAGAGCGCGGTTTCAGTTTTGGACAAAATGCCTTGTCTGGAGGCAGCCTGATCAAGGGTCTGCTGGCACACAGCGCCAAGC
>JARFRJ010000486.1 GCA_029287305.1 Hyphomonas sp.
CGACAGAGGCGAGGAATTTGATGGTTTTCATGGGGGTATCTCCAAAAGGTGTTTGTGTGTGTGTTTAAGGTTTAAGGTTTGGCGAGAGTGCCCCGCCGCTTGAGGAGAAAATATTGAAAATCGCGCCTACGTATAATTAACCTTTTGGTGTTTTTTACCTATCCTATGACCAGAGACCCTGACCAAAAGGTTAGGGTTTTTGGGGTAAATTCAGAATTTCCTGAAAATTCTCATCGCAAAGCAATTATATTTTTAATCCTATGGGCTGAATCTTATCCGATGGATTTGGCTTTATAGAGGACAGGCGTGCACACGTGTTCGCTAGGGCCAATAGTTTGAAAAATGGGTGTGCAAATCCTGCGCATTTCAGTCAGAGACAGGTGCAGATCAGTCAGAGACAGGTGCAGAAATATATATGCCTTTCATTCAAGCTCTGTTGAGCCTAGAAAAGGTAGCAATAAAAAATAGCGATAAGAGAGAGGGTGCGAGGTGTGAGTCTGATTTGGTGGCTGTTCCCATTACTATGTGCTGTTCTTGGCATAGTTTTTTTATTCACCGGGATTGCGCGTCTCCTGCGGGTTCGTCTGGTCTCTGGATTGATACGTGTATTGATGAGTTCTGTGTTTATCGGTCTTAGTGCCACAAGCGCGCTGATCGGCTTGACCTTGGTGACCTATAATGCCTTGACTTATGAGCGTGCGGTGATGCTGATCCAGTTTGAGGCCACCTCAGAGCGGGATTTCTATACCGTCATGCTGACATATCCAGATGGTGTGAACCGTATGGTCAGCCTGTCTGGCGATGAGTGGGAGTTGAATGCCCGGATTTTGAAACTTCAAGCCCTGTCTAATATTTTTGGCTTTGACAGCGCCTATCGACTGGACCGCCTCTATGGACGCTATGAAGATGTGGCACGGGCGGGCGATACGAATGGACTGTCTTTAAGCCCGGAATATGGAATTGATTTAACCGATGTCTCCGTCCTCACCAATAATTGGTTCAGCATCGAAGATACGCGCTATGGTTCAGCCACCTATAATCCCATGCGGGCAGGATTGGCCTATAAAATCTGCATGACGCAATCAGGCCTGATAGCGCGCCCCCACAATCAACGCACGGCGGACTTCATCGGCACGCCCTATCGCCCGGATGAGGGATGCCGGATTTAGGCCATTGCACGGCTGAATACGCTTTACAGCGTTGATACTATCAAACAGCAAAGGCCCGGCGCGGCGCAATTGCCCGATATCAGCTATGGCCCTTTGTTGATTTTAGTCAAAGCATCTGATTTGACAGTATTCGAAAATCAAAGTCGGATAATGAAGGTGTCTCGTGTCAGCCCCTGATGAAAGCCATCCACATTCAGCTGCCTGGCTCGGCTTTGGGGCGGCTGTCTTAATTGTGATATTTGAATGTGCTTATGCGATTGTCCTGATTCTGGGGGCGTCAGCGCTTGAATCGGCGAGTGATCCGATTGGTGATCCCTATTTTACGGCCATGGAGTTACTGATCCTGGTGATGATGCCCGCATTCATTGTTTTGACAATTTCCGTTCATGCAATCTGCGAACCGCGCAGGAAGCATTTCGCGATAGGGGCGATAGTTTTTGTCACCCTCCTGACGGCCATAACATCCAGTGTTCACGCCTCAATTTTGATCCTAAGCCGTGAACCCGCCTTCTCTGGTATGAGCCATGTCTTCTCTTTCGATTGGCCCTCAAT
>JARFRJ010000489.1 GCA_029287305.1 Hyphomonas sp.
CGCCGCCGCCTCAACTTTATCTCTGGCGGCCGGGTCAGATGCAATATTGAAACTATCCGGGCAACGTACTTCGCCCAGCAGCATCAACCGATTTGTTGTCACCGCCGTTTCACACGCGACACGTATGCGGTCAAGATCATAGCCGCCATCCAGCGCTGCCTGATAAAGCAGATCAACAACAACATCGGAAACGCGGTCACAGACTTTGTCAGGATGACCTTCAGAAACGCTTTCACTGGTAAATATAAATTCACTTCGGCTCATAGAGCATCTCTCTTAATCTGGTGTCGGGGATGTCGATTAGAGCAACCTTACCGGGCAGCGCCCGATAAAACAGGCTTAATCTTGATTGGGAAACAACGTCAATCGTCTTTATCAGAGGATTGCTCAAAAGCATGCGCAATCGCCTGAATGTTTTCCAAGAGAGATCGCCGCAAATCCGGGTCCTCAATAGACTGATAGGCAATCGCCAATTCAAGCGTGTCGGCAGACAGCATGGGAATCGTACTTGGCCCCTCACTCTCAGACGTCATCTGCACAGCCACATTCAGATAATCGCCCGCCCCTTCATAAAAAAAATCAATCGGCACGCCTAAAAGTTTGGCGATCTCATATAATCGTCCCGCCGAGATGCGATTGATCCCTTTTTCATATTTTTGCACTTGCTGGAAAGTTAAATCCAGTTTTTCACCCAGCTTTTCCTGTGACAGGCGCAATTCGCGGCGACGCCAGCGAAGTCTTTGGCCAACAAAGCGATCAATCCCACTTGGAACTTTTGGTTCTGACATGATAATTCCGTTTTACCTCAATTCGTCTTGTAGCTGTACTGCATGAAAAAAGCCAGAAGCGAGAGCATAAAAAGCGCTGAAAAGAACAGTAAGTTACCGTATTCGAAATAAAATGTAGCGGCAAGGGGTTTGGGGATTTTTGCCCGAACCATGGAAGACACCCACCCGTTCGCATCCTGTGGTCTGGGGCTGCCTATCGCCGTTTCGCGGCCCAGCCCGTCAATCAGGGCCGTCCGTCCACGACTGGCAACCCTTGCCAGCGGCAATCCGGTTTCGATCGCGCGATATCTGTTTTGCGCATAATGCTGTGCCGGACCAAGCCCCCGGCCAAAAGAAGCGTCATTGGAAATATTGATCATCCAATCCGGTCGCGGCCCGCCTTTTGGGTCCCTAGGCACATTCGGATAGATAGCCTCATAACAGATCAGGGCTAAAAACCGCGGAACACGATCCTGATATTCCAGAACTTTCGGCCCTATGCCCGGTACAAATCCGGCAGATGTTGCCTGTTGTATAACCGGGGGTAAAAAGGCGCTTAGATTTTCTCCGAAAGGAATGATATCGACCGCTGCCAGCTCACCAAAAGGCACAAGTCGGTGCTTGTCATACAATGCATGCGGACCAGATCGGCCACTGGATTTATCCATCAAAATGAGAGAATTAAAATAGTCATAGTCCGTCAAAATCGATTGGACCAAGCGCTCTGTGCCCAAGGCCCCATCAGCGGGGCGAGCTTTCCGCTCGCGGCGCAATGTCCCTAGGATCAAAACCCGCTCACCCAGATAGGCATTGATCGCATCCAAGGCGTTTGGCTCTTGCAGCATCATGACGGGAATGGCCGATTCAGGCCAGATCACAATATCGGAGGGCGACTGGTCCATGACTTTCAGCATATCCAGATAACGCACCAGAATAAGCGAGGGGTCCATTTCCCATTTCTCTTTTTGCGGGGGCCCGGCATCCATTAGGGCGACATGCTGATCCAGAAAGCGCGTCTCCGCCTGCAATCTATGTGCCCCCCAGGTCCAGCTCAGCGCGAGGGCCGCACATCCCAGACAGATAAGGAAAAGGCGGCGCATTAGATCTTTATGCGTGGAGATAGAGATCAGGGCCGCCGGCAAGGTGCCCACAAGCAGTGTTAAAACACTCAATCCATAAACCCCGCCCAAGGCCGCCAATTGCGAGACCGCGCCGCCAGGGACCCAAATCGTGCCCGGTAAATTCCAAGGAAAGCCACCAAACAAAGACCCGCGAATATATTCAGCCAGCGACAGGCCGACACAAAACACCAATAGTCGCGCCGGTGACCGCGACCAGACCAAGCGCAGGATCGCCAGTGCGAGCCCCCAATAAATCGCCAAATAAGCTGGCCCTATCAACAGAGGGAGAAAAATAAGATAGGCGTATTTTTCCGGGTCCACCAAAAAAGCAAAGGCGACCCAGTGCAACCCGCAAAGGAAAAACCCAAACGCAAAAGCCCAACCTCTGGAAAAAAACGATCTCCAGGATAATCCCTGATCATAGGCCCCATCCAAAAGCCAGATCAGTCCCGTGACCGCGATAATAAATGCCGGGATGAAATGAAAAGGGGCAAAGGCAAATACGCTGAAAGCACCCAGAAGCGCCGCACAAATATGAGCCTTGACGGGCCCCAAACTCTGCACCCAGAAAGATAGGGAAACGAGCTGCGGAATAAAATTTGCGCGGCCTGCGCCGATCACCGGGGCTTTTCCGATTGGCGAAGCTTCAAGGTGCGAATACGGCGCGGATCGGCCTCTATAATCTCAATATCAATATGACCGGGATGCTGGAGAATCTCGCCCCTTTCTGGCACCCGGCCCGCCAATGCAAAAGCAACCCCCCCCAAGGTTTCGATATCATCCTCAAATTCTGTCAGTTTGAGATCTATGCCGGTTTGCGCCTCAAATTCGGAGATTTCCATCCGGGCATCCGCCTCCCAGATATTTTTCCCTCTCTGGCTTAATTGCAGCGCTTCCTCATCATGTTCATCTTCAATATCGCCGACAATCTCCTCAACCATATCCTCTAGGGATACAAGCCCATCGGTTCCCCCATACTCATCGACAACAACCGCGAGGTGAATATGGGTTGCCTGCATTTTAACAAGCAGGGCGGTCAAGGGCATGGAGTGGGGGACGATCAGCGCATTGCGGGTCAAACGTTTTAAAATCCCAGCCTCTTCGGCCTGACCTTTGGCAATCTCACAGACAACATCCTTGATATGCACAAAGCCAATCAAATCATCCAGCGTGTCGCGATAAACCGGCAGGCGTGAATGTTTGGCTTCGGCAAAAAGCTGAATTAAATCCTCAAAGCTTATCGTCAGTTCAACCGCGACTATATCCGCGCGCGGGATCATCACATCCTCAACACGGGCCTTTTCGAAGTCAGCCAGCCGTAACTGCATGGCTGTCGAGCCTGTCGGTGGGGGCGCATCTGTTTCGGTCACCATAGGCGGTATTTTGGCAGATTTTCGAAACCCGAAAAATCCAGCCTTTGACTTTTGACCGTCAGGCGCAGGCGAAGGCGAAGAAGAGGAAGATTTTGTCATATGATATATCACTGATGGGACTATATATTAGGTATAAGGATCGCAAATGCCAAGCTTTAACAGAGCCGCGCATTCTGCCGCTTCCATGATTTTGGCCTCTTCAGGCGTCTCGTGATCAAACCCACGCAGATGTAACAGCCCGTGTATAAGCAAATGACTTAAATGATCGCTAAACGTCTTACCCTGCGCAAAGGCATCCTTTGAAGCGGTTTCATAGGCGATGGCGATATCGCCCATAAAGCCGCCTTCGCCGGCATCGGCGGGAAAAGAGAGAATATCTGTCGGTCTGTCTTTGCCGCGCCACTGGGCATTTAAAGCTTGCAGTTCAGCATTATCAGTTAACAAAATATCTATCTCAACCTGTGAGGTGTCCGGCAGCCCCATTGCGATGACCCGCTCGCAGATGGCTTGTAGATTGTCTATAGCCTGCCAACGCGGATCGGCTATGCGCATATTAACCTGCATAAACCTTACGCTTTCGTCCGTTCCGTATCCGCATCATAGGCCGCTATAATCTGCGTGACCAGAGCATGGCGCACCACATCTGCCCCCGTTAAACCTACCTGAATACTGCCTTCAACACCTTTGAGAATGTCCAAGGCATGGATGAGGCCAGAGGGTTGGCGTCCGGGCAGGTCAACTTGGCCCGGGTCTCCGGTCACCACCATCCGGCTATTGCGGCCAAGCCGGGTCAACACCATTTTCATTTGCGGTATGGTCGTGTTTTGCGCCTCATCGACGACGACAAAAGCATTTTTAAGTGTTCGCCCGCGCATGAAAGCGATCGGCGCAACCTCGATCTCGGCACGCATCCGGCGGCGCATCATCTGTTCCTGACCCAAAAGCTCCCTGAGCGCATCCCAGACAGGCTGCATATAAGGATCGATCTTATCTTCCAAATCCCCCGGCAGAAAGCCAAGATTTTCTCCCGCTTCGACCGCCGGCCGCGTGACGATCAATCGGTCACATAATCCCTGTAAAAGATAGGTCGCCCCGATGGCCACGGCTAGGTAGGTTTTTCCCGTCCCCGCTGGACCCGTGCCAAAGATAAGCCCATAATCCTTATTATTCAGGCAATTCAAATAAAACGCCTGACCCGGTGTCAGCGCGCTCACCGGCTTTTTCAAGCCTTTGACAGGACTATAGGCAGGCGATGGGGTCAAAGCCAGTAATATTGCCGCGTTCATAAGCTGTTCGCCCGGCACCGTGCCGCGGGCCAGAGAAACCTCCACTTCCTGCAAGGCCTTTTTGGCAATGGCAAGACCGGCTTTTTCGCCCTCGAGAAAAATGCCCCCGCCCTGACTTTCAGCGCTGATATGATAGGCTTCCAGTCGCGCCTCAAGCAATTCCAGATAGCGATGGTGCGGCCCGCACAAATCCTGTAGCCGATCTGTTGATCCGACCTTGTAAAAATAACTGTCCAAAGCGGGCTTATCCCCTGCAATCACAGATGCAGATGTCATGCGATGGCCTCGTCATAGAGCAATTGCGCGCTGAGGGAGGACAGAGTGGCAGAAGTGATCTCAACATTGAGAAGACGCCCCATTAAATGGTCCGGCGCGTCAAAATGCACGGCCTGCAAATAGGGCGAACGGCCATGCAATTGCCCGGCCAGCTTGCCTTTGCCCGTAACCAGAACTGGCAATGTGCGGCCAATACAGGCTTTGTTAAAGGCTTCCTGCTGATCCTTCAGCAAAGCCTGAAGGCGCAAGAGGCGCTCATGTTTGACCGCCTCGTCAACCTGACCAAACATATTGGCCGCCGGCGTCCCCGGACGTATGGAATATTTAAAAGAATAGCCAACCGCAAATTTGACCGTATCAACCAGATCCATCGTCTCCTGAAAATCACGTTCACGCTCGCCCGGAAAACCAACAATAAAATCAGACGCCAAGGCAATATCTGGCCGACAAGTCCGCATTTTTTGCATGATGCGGAAATAATCCTCCCGCGTATGGCCCCGGTTCATTGCTGCCAAAATTTTATCAGAGCCCGACTGTACAGGAAGATGGAAGAAAGGCATCAGAGCAGGCGTGTCGCCATGCGCGGTGATCAAATCCTCTTGCATATCGCGCGGATGGCTGGTGATGAAACGCAAGCGGTCAAGACCCTCAATCCTTGCCAAATGCCTGACCAATCGAGCCAAGCCCCATTCTTCACCCGCCCCCGTCGCCGCCGCCATTGCGGGCGCTTTGCCATGATAGGCATTTACATTCTGACCGAGTAAAGTGATCTCTCTGACGCCCTGATGCACCAGATTGCGGGCCTCGAAAACAATATCATCAACAGGGCGTGAAATTTCAGCCCCGCGCGTATAGGGCACGACACAAAATGTGCAGAATTTATCGCACCCTTCCTGAATAGACAGGAAAGCCGTCGGCCCGGTGACATGGCGTTTTTTAGGCAAGGCATCAAATTTTTCCAGCGTATCAAAATCGGTCTCAAGGCGATCTCCTACCTTGCGCGAAACGCGGGCAATCATTTCAGGCAATTTATGATAGGCTTGTGGGCCGAGCACAAGATCAACGGCGGGCTGGCGGCGCATAATCTCCTCACCCTCCGCCTGAGCCACGCATCCCGCCACAGCAATGGTCATTTTCCCGCCGGACTGGCTTTTCATAGATTTGATCTTGCCAAGCTCTG
This sequence comes from Hyphomonas sp., assembly GCA_029287305.1. GTDB lineage: Bacteria > Pseudomonadota > Alphaproteobacteria > Caulobacterales > Hyphomonadaceae > CALLCD01. The sequence goes on from JARFRJ010000489.1 coordinate 6,004, forward strand.
AATACATTTTCTCGGTGGCTTTTTCACGAATATGGCACGTATTCAAAAGCACAAGATCTGCTTCATGTGCCCGCTCCGTCATATCATAGCCTAGCGGGCGCAAAAGCTCCCCCATCCGCTCAGAATCGTAGACATTCATCTGGCAGCCATATGTTTTGATAAAAAGCTTCTTTTTGGGTATCTTTGTCATCGTCATCATGAAGCGCCTTATGCCGCAAAAGAGATATCAGGGAAAGATAATAGTTAAGATGGCCCCTGTGCCGATATCTTATAGTTTTCAGGGGAAATTCCCCTTTTACCCCAAAAAACGGGGCCCTATCGAAAGATTTTCAAGAAATCCTGTATTTCAGGCCGATTTAAACCCACTTAGGCCATTGCAGGAAAGTGATAACCAAAATATGACATAGAGCTATACTTATTCTTACCCACGAGAGAACGCATACTTATGATCAGCAGTCTTCTCGGCTTATTATCTACGGATATGGCCATTGACCTCGGGACCGCCAACACTTTGGTTTATGTCAAAGGACGCGGTATTATGCTCGATGAACCCTCTGTTGTCGCCTATATGATACAAGGGGGACGCAAAGTGGTTCACGCTGTGGGAGATCAAGCCAAGCTGATGCTCGGCAAAACGCCCGCCAATATGGAAGCCATACGCCCTATGCGTGATGGCGTGATTGCCGATTTTGATGTCGCTGAAGAAATGATTAAACACTTTATCCGTAAAGTGCATAATCGGCGTGCCTTTGTTTCCCCTCTGATTATTGTCTGCGTACCAAGCTCGGCCACCAATGTGGAACGCCGCGCGATCCATCAATCTGCTCTGGCCGCCGGCGCACGGGAAGTTAAATTGATTGAAGAACCGATGGCCGCCGCCATTGGGGCGGGCCTGCCCATTGAAGACCCCGCAGGCTCAATGGTGGTTGATATTGGCGGCGGCACAGCCGAGGTCGCGGTGATCTCACTCGGCGGGATTGTCTATTCGCGCTCTGTTCGGGTGGGGGGAGACAAGATGGATGACGCGATTGTCAATTATCTGCGCCGGGTTGAACGGCTTTTGATTGGGGAAGTGTCTGCCGAGCGCATCAAAAAAGAGATCGGCACCGCTCGCACCCCGGATAATGGCTCTGGTATGACGCTTACCATTCGCGGGCGCGGCACGCTCGACGCTGTCCCGAAAGAGGCTGAAGTGAACGAGGCCATGGTCGCGGAAGCCTTGCGTGAACCGGTTATGGAAATTGTCGATGCCGTCAA
>JARFRJ010000235.1 GCA_029287305.1 Hyphomonas sp.
ATTCTATCCTGTATGGCGGGAAGGCCGCTCAAAGTCTTATATTGGGGCAAGGGGTTATCCCCTGCCAGTGCCGCCATGATAGAGCGCCTGACCGAACGCCAGCATGCGCCGGGAGGACCAGAAGCGGAGATAGAGGCCTCATTTCTCAATGAAACCGGGCTCGGGCTTTCTGCGGGGGATGGTTTTTCAGCGCACCGTTCCGGTCGCGACTGGAGCGCGTCTTTCAAAGTCGAAACAGTCCATCTGTCCGGCGCGCATTCTGTGCGCATTATCTGCCATGACCTGAATACACAAGTTTCGGCGGCGCATAGTCTTACCCTTGATCCGGACAGTGATATTCTCAGCCTGCAAACAGAGATTACGAATTTGGGGAGAGGCCCGCTTTCGCTCTTGAACTGCGTCGCGGCCTGTCTGCCTCTGGACGCGCGCGCCGAGCGTCTCTTCGGGTTTACCGGGCGCTGGGCCGGTGAATTTCAAAAGGAGGATATTCCAGGCTTTACCGGAAGCTATTTGCGCGAAAACACATCTGGGCGGACAAGCCATCATAGTTTTCCCGGCCTCATCGCGGGTCATAGAGAGACCACAGAACAGACCGGGTGCGCCTATGGGGTTCATCTGGCCTGGAGCGGCAATCATCGGCTGCGTCTGGATACGCTCGCGGATGGGCGGCGCTTTATTCAGGCAGGCGAGGCGTTCTATCCGGGCGAAATAGAGCTTGCCAGCGGCGCAATTTATCAAAGCCCGGTCCTCTATGCGGGATATAGCGCCCATGGATATAGCGGCCTGTCACGCCAGTTTCACGCCCATCTGAAGACACATATTCTAGATAAGCGCCGCGATACCAAGCCTCGCCCGGTCCATTTCAATAGTTGGGAAGCGGTCTATTTCCAGCAGGATGAGGCCAGGCTCATCAGCCTAGCAGAGCGGGCCGCAGAGATAGGGATTGAGCGCTTTATTCTGGATGATGGCTGGTTTTCCACGCGCCGGGATGACACAAGCGGGCTTGGCGATTGGCATGTTTCGAAAAATGTCTATCCGAACGGACTTCAGCCGCTTTGCGATAAAATTATCGCGCTTGGCATGGAGTTTGGCCTCTGGTTTGAGCCGGAAATGGTCAATCCTGATTCTGTTCTCTATCGGGCGCATCCGGACTGGGTCTTGCGGGCGGACGGCCTGCCGCAAATCGCCTCGCGCGGCCAATATGTGCTTGATCTTACGCGCAGTGAGGTTCAGGCCTATCTCTATGAGTCTATAAGCGCCTTATTGGACACCTATCCAATCGGCTATATCAAATGGGATATGAACCGGGATATTCAGCATCCAGGCTCTCATGGGCGTGCCGTAGCCTCAGCGCAGACCCACGCTGTCTATGCTTTACTGGAAAGGCTGCGGCGCGCTTATCCGGCCTTGGAAATTGAGAGTTGCAGTTCTGGCGGCGGACGGGCTGATTATGGAATTTTGCGCTATACGGACCGGATCTGGACTTCGGACAATAATGATGCGCTGGAACGTCAGGCGATCCAGCGCGGCGCGAGCCATTTCTTCCCTTTGGATGTTTTGGGGACCCATGTCGGGCCAAGCCCCTGTCATATTACAGGGCGTCGTCTGAGCATGAATTTACGCGTGATCAGCGCGTTTTGGGGACATATGGGGGTTGAGGCCAATCTTCTGAAAGAAAACCTGCAGGATTTGGCTGTTTTAAAAGCGGGCATCGCCCTTCATAAACGCTATCGCCCCCTTTTGCATGGCGGGGATTTTCTGCGCCTTGAGACCCCACCTCATATCAATGCCTTGGGCGTCGTTGCGCCGGACAAGAAAGAAGCGCTCTTTTCATGGACCAATCTGTCAAGCCATAAGGAAACTTTACCGGGTCGGTTATATGTGGCGGATTTAAATCCTGATCTTGACTATCGCACGCGTATCATCTGGCCACAATCGGTCCACTCGGTCAGTGCCCCGTCGATTATTGACCGGGCAGATTTGGCCGCAAAGGGGCATGTTTTTACCGGCGAGGCCCTGATGCAGATCGGCCTGCAAGTCCCGCTCCTTCTGCCTGAAACCGGGCTTATTTTTCATGTGCAGGCTGAATGAAGGCGGCGCGGTATTGCGCGGTCCGGGGGGTAATCTCTCAACGCCTTATGGGGCAAAACGTGTTGCAAACCAGCGCTCTAATTCGGCGATCTCATTTTCGCTCATATGCAGGGCGAGCTTTGAGCGGCGTTTGAGAATGTCATCAGCCGTGCGGGCAAATTCATGCGCGATCAAATAATCGACCTCGCGCTGATAAAGACCGGCCCCGTAAAGCGGGCCCAAATCAGAGACAGAGGCCGCGCCTTTCAGGAGCGTGTCTATCCGCGTGCCATAGGCGCGTAAGAGGCGATAGAGGAGGGCTATATCCAGCCAAGGATATTTGACCGCCATATCTTGAACAAAGCGGTTAAAATCAGCTTTTGGAATATTGCCGCCGGGCAAAGGCGCCTTGCGTGTCCACGGCTTTCCTTTTGGGCCGAGCGTCTGCTCAATCAGCTCCAAAGCTCCTTCGGCAAGCTTGCGATAGGTCGTAATTTTGCCGCCATAGATCGACAGCATCGGGGCCCGTTTGTCATTCTGCTCGCCCTTTTGCAGGATCAGCATATAGTCACGCGTAACCTCTGAGGCATGGCTGGCCTGATCATCATAAAGCGGGCGTACGCCGGAATAGGTCGCTATAATATCTTCTGCACGGACAGGTTTTTTGAAATACTCACTCGCTGCCGCGCAGAGATAGTCGGTCTCTTCGGGGGAGATTTCCACCTTGTTCAGATCGCCCGTATAGGGGATATCGGTCGTCCCGATCAGTGTCATTGTGCCGTTTTCATAAGGGATAGCGAAGATGATCCGCCCATCCCGGTTCTGGAAGAAAAAGGCATGATCGCCCTCATATAGCTTTGGCAGAATAATGTGCGATCCCTTCACGCGGCGCACTTTTGAGACCGTCTTGCGTAAGGCGCTGAAACCGGCAATCTCATCGACCCAGGGGCCAGCCGCATTAATCACAAGTTTGGCCTTGATATGTTGCGCGGGCCCGTCTGAGGGGGTCAATTTCGCCTGCCAATAATCCTTATACCGCTCAAGATTTGTACAAGGGGTCTGGGTGAGAATGGTTGCGCCATTGCTGGCAGCATCCATCGCATTCAGGACAACAAGGCGGGCATCCTCAACCCAGCAGTCGGAATATTCAAAGGCCAGTTTATAGGTCTTTTTTAAGGGCGCGAATTTATCGCTTTGCTTGCGGCGCAGGACTTTTGTCGGCGGCAGAAGTTTGCGTCCGCCCAAATGATCATAGACAAATAGTCCAAGCCGAATGAGCCAGGCCGGGCGATTGCCTCTCTGATAGGGCAGGACAAAGCGCATCGGCCAGATAATGTGCGGGGCAGCTCGCAAGAGAACCTCGCGCTCCTTTAGCGCTTTACGGACCAGCCAGAAATCATAATATTCCAGATAGCGCAGACCGCCATGGATAAGCTTGGTACTGGAGGATGAGGTATGGGCGGCCAGATCATCCTTTTCACACAATAAGACTTTCCAGCCTCGCCCTGCCGCATCCCGGGCAATCCCAGCGCCATTAATGCCGGCCCCAATGATCAGAAGATCGTATTCAGTTTCAGACATGTGTTACCCGGCAATGTGATTTCAGGGGAAAACTTTCCATAGCAGGCATGAGGCTCTATCCGGCCCCTATTCAAAAGGGTCGCGCACCAGAATGACATCTTCGCGTTCTGGTGAGGTAGACACAAGGGCGGCTGGCTTGCCGATCAATTCTTCCAAGCGCCGCACATATTTGATCGCCTGTGCCGGTAAGTCATTCCAACTGCGGGCTCCATGGGTGCTTTCAGACCAGCCGGGCATGCTCTCATAGATCGGCTCAACGGCGGCCTGGGCGTCCGCGCGCGCGGGCAGATAATCCAGTATCTGATCGCCCAGCCTATAGCCGGTGCAGATTTTCAATTCCTCGAAGCCATCCAATACGTCAAGCTTGGTGAGAGCCAGCCCGGTCACCCCGGAAACCGTGACGGCCTGGCGCACCATCACCGCATCAAACCAGCCACAGCGGCGTTTGCGCCCTGTAACGGTGCCGAATTCATGTCCCGCCGTGCCGAGGCGTTCGCCAATCTCATTATCTTGTTCGGTCGGAAACGGGCCCGCGCCGACACGCGTCGTATAGGCTTTGGCAAGGCCAAGCACATAAGATATGGCCATTGGACCAAGCCCGGTGCCGGCGGCGGCCTGACCGGACACAACATTGGAGCTTGTGACAAAAGGATAGGTGCCATGATCGACATCCAGCATAACCCCTTGTGCGCCTTCAAAGAGAATACGTCGGCCAAGCTTTTCGGCTGTGGAGAGCGCTTTCCAAGCTGGGCCTGCATAACTTAAAATAAGCGGCGCAATTTCAAGCAAGGCCGCTTTCAAAGCCTCGGCGTCCGGGGCATCAAGGCCAAGTCCAACCCGTAGAGGGGCGTGATGGGCAATCAGGCGCGCCAGCTTCATATCAAGCGCGGCCTCATCGGCCAGATCCGCAACGCGAATGGCACGCCGACCGACCTTATCTTCATAGGCGGGGCCAATGCCGCGCTTGGTGGTGCCAATTTTCGCGCCCGCTTCAGCCGCTCCTTCACGCGCCGCATCCAGATCGCGATGCCAAGGCAGGATAAGGCAGGCATTTTCAGCCAGAAGAAGATCGTCCGGCAAAAGCTTAATTCCAGCATCAGCCATAGTGCCGATTTCGGTCAGCAATTGCCAAGGGTCAACGACCACTCCATTGCCAATGACAGAGAGCTTCCCGCCCCGCACAACACCGGACGGCAATAGGTTCAGCTTATAGGTTACCCCATCAATCACCAGAGTATGGCCAGCATTATGCCCCCCCTGAAACCGGGCGATGACATCCGCACGGTGCGACAGCCAGTCGACAATTTTTCCCTTGCCCTCATCGCCCCATTGGGCTCCGATCACGACCACACCTGCCATATTCAAATCTCTCCTATTTGAAACCATTACAAGGCCCTGTTTCCTTTGCACGGCGGCATAAAGGGGGACTTTAAAAAACCCCTGTCAAGGACACTGGTTTTGACGAAAAAGCAAGGCCTGTCGCATGGCTATCCTATAAGAGGGGTACCTGTGAGCGCCATTCTGCGTTAAAATCAATTCGCGCTGAGATCAATATTTGTCTTTGTGCATTCGGATAAATGTCAGGCCAAAGCGAAGACAGACAGCAAGGCCCAGGATAAGCAGTCCGCTGAGAATATAGGCCGGGCCAATCCACACGCTGAGGCCAAGACAGCCGATAAGCCCACATAGAGATATCACTTTCGGATACAGGCGCTGGCGGTCGTTCAATTGTAGGGCAGACAGATTGGTCAGGGAATAATAGATCAAAACTGTAAACGCACTGAACGACCAGACATGTCCCAAACCGCCAAAAAAGGCGAGCAAGGCAATAAAGCTGCCGACCGCCCAGACGGCATAGACAGGTTCTTTTTTTAGATTGAGGTGTCCTAATAGAACCGGTAAATCCCCTTCGCGGCCCATGGCAAAGCTCATACGCGACAGGCCCAGAAGCAGGTTAAGCAAGACGCCGAGCATCGCCAGAATGGAGGCAAGGCCAACCGCCCAAACAAGACCCGGCATGTTTAACTGGCTTGCAATCGCTTGCAAGGGCGCTGCCATGCTCTGTGTCGCGGTTCCAAAACCAGACGCGCCGAGCACGCTGAGGCCACTGATCAAAATGCCAAGATAGAGTAAAAATGTAATCAGCAAAGTCACGATAATGGCCAGCGGTATGGTCCGGCGGGGATTGACCACTTCCTCGCCAAGCGTCGCAATCCGCCCATAGCCGGTAAAGGCAACAAAAATTAGCGCGGCGGCTTTTAGAAGCTCAGCAATATGCCAGTCATAAAGCGGCGATTCCGGCGGCCTCAAGCCTGCATCCACGCTGTCCACAAAGGCGCTGGCAATCAGTATGCCGAGTATGATCACGGTCAGGCAGACCAAAATGGTGTTGACAAGATTGGCGCGGCTGAGCCCGCCCGCCACCAATCCAGTGACCAGTAACACAATACCGCTTGCGGCAAGGTTTACCGGTATTTGCTCAAGCCCGGACAAGGCCAGTCCGGCATAGACAACCCCAAGCGCGGCGGCGGCGGCGCTGGCAGATTTGGCCATTAGAAAAGCGATGCCCGCGACAAAGCCGAGATAAGGATTTAAATAGCGATTGGCATAGGCATAAGTGCCGCCGCTGACCGGGTGATTGGCCGCCAATTGTGCGCTTGACAGAGCATTGCATAAGGCGAGCAGCGCGGCGATGAAGAGCGCCACGATTGCCCCGCTTGCGGCCAAGTCAACCGCCAAGCCTAAGCTGACATAGACGCCAGTTCCTAAAATAGACCCAAGCCCCAGCATGATCGCGCTGCCCAGTTTAACTGAGCGTTGCAAGCGGTGATCTGATCTGTCAGACATATATAGTCCCCTTTTGGAACTTTTTTGCGTAATTGGGCTTACCCGCCGATCTGTGTCTGACCGCCCATATAGTCTTGCAAGACATCTGGAATGGTAATGGACCCATCCTCATTCTGGTAATTTTCCATCACGGCGACCAGCGTGCGTCCAACGGCGAGACCAGAACCGTTCAGCGTGTGGACAAATTCTGGCTTGGGCCTCGGCGTCTCCTCGCTTTCAGGTGGGCGATATCGCGCCTGCATACGGCGGCCCTGAAAATCCCCGCAATAAGAGCAGGAGCTAATTTCCCGATAGGTTTCCTGAGTGGGAAGCCAAACTTCCAGATCATAGGTTTTGCGCGCGCCAAACCCCATATCCCCGGCGCATAGCAGCATTTTACGATAAGGCAGGTCTAGCGCTTGCAAGACCGCTTCAGCGCAGCCTGTCATCCGTTCCAGCTCTTCCAGACCGGCTGCTTCATGGGCGACGATGCTAACCAGTTCCACTTTATCAAATTGATGCAAGCGGATCATGCCACGCGTGTCCCGGCCCGCACTGCCCGCTTCAGACCGGAAACAGGGCGTATGGGCGCACATCCGCATCGGCAATTGATCTAGGCGGAGAATATCTTCGCGGATGAGATTGGTCAGGGCAATTTCAGAGGTGGCAATGAGCCAGAGCCCATCCGTTGTGGCAAAGGAATCCTCACCAAATTTGGGTAATTGGCCTGTACCAATCAACGCATCAGAGCGCACTAATAGGGGCGGACTGACCTCTTCATAGCCATGGGAGCCGGTTTGCAAATCCAGCATAAATAGGGCCAGCGCCCGCTCTAGGCGCGCAAGCTCGCCGCGCAAGGCGACAAAACGGGCCCCGGAAAGGCGCGCAGCGCTTTCAAAATCCATCATTGGCTGACCCTGACGGGTTTTCAGCGCGGCACCAAGATCAACATGATCTTTCGGTGTGAACGTAAATTTTCGCGGCATTCCCCAAAGGGGGGCGGCAAGTTGGTTCTCGCTCTCATCGGCGCCTTCGGGGACATCCGCCAAGGGAATATTCGGCAGAGACAGCATAAGCGTCTGCAAATCCCCAGACAGATGGGCGACGGTCTCGCCGGCGCTTTCAATCGTCTTCTTGGCGTCGGAGACCAGATCCATGAGGCGTTGAGCCTCAGCCTCATCGCCCGTGGCTTTGGCCTTGCCGATCTGTTTTGAATGTCTATTGCGGATCGCCTCAGCGTCCTGACGACTGGTCTTGGCGTCGCGGATTTGCGCATCAAGGGCAAGAATAGCACCCGTTTGGGGGCTAAGGCCTTTTTTCGCCCAAGCCTGATCAAAAGCCTGCGGATTGTCGCGAATGGCCCGTAAATCAAACATAAAAAGCCCCCATCAGAAATTATCTATAAGCGCTCTGTAATAGAGGCAGAAGGGTCTGTCTATGCTGCTTGGCGCTCAGCCTCTTCTTTGGACCGGGCGTGCTCAATCAACCAGACACACCATATGCTGGATTCATAGAGCAGCATAACCGGCACGGTTAGAATAATCTGGCTGATAACATCAGGCGGGGTGAAAAAGGCAGCAAAGGCGAGCACAATGACCAGCGCATATTTGCGTCCCGCTCGCAGTGTATCTGAGCTGATAATCCCAACTTTCCCCATCAGCGTTAATATCACCGGAAGCTGAAAAGACAGTCCAAAAGCGAGCATCAAAGCCATCACCAAAGAAAGATATTCTTTCACGCTCGGCAGAAGCTTGATACTTGCGCCAACCGCTTCAATCTGTTCCTGAGAGAAAGCAAACCGCCCGACCCAGGGCAACATGACATAATAAACGAACGCACCGCCAGCGGTGAACAGGACAGGGGCGGCGATCAGAAAAGGCATGAACGCCCCTTTTTCATTTCTATAGAGACCCGGCGCGGTAAAGGCATAAACTTGCCAGGCAATCACGGGAAACCCAAGAAAAAGCCCAGAAAAGAGAGCCAGTTTCAGTTTGACAAAGAAAAACTCCAGCGGTGCTGTGAAGATCAATTCCAATTGAACCTCGCCGCGCGAAGCTTCCGCCGCAGCAACAAAAGGGGCCAGAAGCCAATTATAGATATCTATCGCAAAGGCAAAGCTGAGCCCACCGCAGATGATTAAAGTCGCAATACACCAGATCAGCCGATTGCGTAATTCGGTCAGATGCGCCAGCAAAGGGGCCGAGGACGCCTCAACCTCGTCTTCCGTCTCAGTGTCAGTCTCAGCATTCTGCTCAGCGTCGCCCGATTCAGCGCGCGCCTGTTCAGACAGCGCCTGCGGCTTTGTCTCATCGGTAAGTTCAGGTTTTTGATGACCAGTATCACTCATTTAGAAACCTCTGCATCGGTTTTCACGGATGGTTTAGGAGGCGCTTGAGGAGATGTGTTCTGTCCTGGCTTTTGCGCAGGCGCGGGTTCGGATATCACATCGGCGGGCTCTGACGGGTCCAGAGGGGGCAGAATGTCTATCCCCAAATCCTCAAAACTTTCCGGCAGTTTATTAGCCTGATCCTCTACAGCCCCTGTGTCATCCTCAGTATCTGCGGCGGATTGTGGGTCGTCACTGTCTTCTGGAGGGTCAAGGCTTTGCGGGTTTTCTGTCATAATCTGGTCGTTAAAGCCTTTTTCAAACTCATTCATATCCTTGATCGCGTCATCAAGATCATCCATGCGTTTGAGGTCTTCAACTTCCTTGCGCAATTCATCAAGCTCGGCCTGACGGGCGATATCATTCATGGCCCCTTGAAATTCAGCTGCCAGCCCGCGAGCTTTGCGCATATAGCCGCCAAGCGTGCGCATCATAATTGGCAAGTCCTTTGGACCGACAATTATCAAGGCGATCACGCCAATAAAAATAAGTTCCTGAAACCCGATACCCGGTAGCATATGCGATACGCCTTATAAATCTGCCACCGCTCTAGGTTTTGGTTTTAGCCTCTTCCTTTTTGGGCGTGACATCAACCATATCATCCTTGTCGACCATTTTGGGTGTGTCTTCATCTTTAAGACCCGTGCGGAAAGAACGTATGCCTTTAGCCATATCTCCCATAATGGAAGAGATGCGTCCACGCCCACCAAAGACCAGTATAGCCACGACGAGGAAAATGATAATCTGTAAAGGACCTATTGAGCCCATCTGGACCTCCTATTGCATCTGCTGATTGTCTTTGTACGCCTAATTTGATCAAGGCTCAATAGGCATATAAAATATGAGCAAAACGTAAATATTCTGTCAAACAGGCCTGAATAAAATAAAAACTTGACTGAAAACGCCAAGCTTTGAGGGATGCCCCTTGCCGTGAAGAGATCGATCCGCCTATCAGTTAAAATAACCTCAAAACAGAAAGAGGAGGAAATATGCCACATTTTGCCCAAGGTGTTTTGAAATTTCAATCGGATGTCTTCCCGGATATGCAAGATTTATTTGACAAGCTGGATGAAGGCCAGTCCCCGGATGTCCTGTTTATTACATGCGCCGACAGCCGGATTGAACCCTCCACAATTACGCAGACCAAGCCGGGTGATATTTTTGTCTGCCGCAATGCAGGCAATATCGTGCCCCCCTATTCTGACGTGGCTGACGGGATGAGCGCATCAATTGAATTTGCGGTCACGGCTCTGAAAGTGCCGCATATTGTGATTTGTGGGCATTCCCAGTGCGGCGCGATGGCCGGTGCGCTTGCTCCGGACGGGTTGGGCAGCTTGCCCCATGTCGCCCAATGGGTGCAACATGCCGACGGGGCCGTCGACAAGATCAAGGCGCAAACGACTGACGGGTCACAGCCAGAGACTTTATCAAAGCTGATTGAAGAAAATGTTTGTCTACAGCTTGAGCATTTGCGCACCCATCCCAGCGTCGCGGCCAGGCTGGAGGCAGGCGATCTAGAGCTGCATGGCTGGGTCTATGATATCAAGACAGGCGGGGTGAAGGTCTTCTCGGCGCAAAGGGACGCCTTTGTTGATATAGGCGAGGCTTATTCTGTCACATAAAGCCTGCCGCGACCCGTTATAAGGCTTAGGACGCTTTATGTTATTCAACCCGTGCGCTTTTGCCAAAGCGCTCTCTTGCGATAAATTGTTGAGGCATTGATCTGTAAAAACTCTGCAGCCAAGGCGATATTGCCGTCAGCGATGTGCAGCGCGGCCTCAATCGCTTTTTTCTCTGTTAGCCAAAGCGGTTCAATGTCAGATATGCTGGGTGTATTCGGGGCAATTTCGTCTCCTGAGGGCCGAGACAGGGTCTGCCTGTTTGGGCCCGCTCGTTCAACGCGTTCTATTGGCTCCCGCATTTGAGCTGGCGCGGCAGAAGCGCCCTGCGGCAGATTATTATCCCGATATGGCAAGGCAAGGTCTGTAATTTCAGCCTCTGCGCTGAGAACCGCTATTTGCCGGATAAGGTTTTCCAGCTCGCGCACATTGCCGGGCCAGCTATGGGAGAGGAGCCAGGCTTCTGCTGCGGCTGAAAAACCGGTAAAGCGTTTGTTTTCCTCGGCGGCAAAACGCTCCAGAAAGGCCCGGGCAAGATGTAGAATATCTGTCCCGCGCGCGCGCAGGGGGGGCAATTCTATCGGGATCACATATAAGCGGTAATATAAATCTTCGCGCAAAATCCCATCCCGCACGGCCTGCAAAGGTGATCTCTTGGTGGCCGCAATGAAGCGAATATTTGTTTTTTGGCTTTTGGATTCCCCGACACGGCTAAATTCCCCGGTCTGGATAAAGCGCAAAAGCTTGGGTTGTAAATCCAGAGGCATTTCGCCAAGCTCATCCAGAAAAAGCGTCCCGCCATCGGCCAGTTCAGCAGCCCCGATGCGCGTACCGGTTGCGCCGGTAAACGCCCCTTTGACA
>JARFRJ010000243.1 GCA_029287305.1 Hyphomonas sp.
AGATTGGCCGGAGGGTCTCTTATAATTTTAAAAAACAAGAGACGAAACAGACAGATAATAAGTCCGGCGGATAGAGGGGGGGTGAGGACAGGTCTAGCCGACGCTGCCTTCTAGGCTGTCCTCAAGCAGCTTTTGGGCCTCGACGGCAAATTCCATCGGCAATTCCTGTAAAACCTCGCGGACAAATCCATTGACCAGAAGCGCGACCGCCTGTTCTTCCTGAATGCCGCGTTGGCGGACATAGAATAATTGCTCGTCAGAAAGTTTGGTGGTCGTCGCTTCATGCTCTAATTGCGCATCGGCCCGGCGATTTTCGACATAAGGCACGGTGTGCGCGCCGCAGCGATCTCCAATCAGCAGACTATCACATTGCGTAAAATTACGTGATTTGGAGGCTTTGCCATTAATTGAGACGAGACCGCGATAGGTCGAGTTGGATTTACCTGCTGAAATACCTTTGGAGATAATGCGCGATTTTGTTCGCTCCCCCAGATGGATCATTTTTGTGCCCGTATCGGCTTGCTGGCGCCCATTGGTCACCGCAATGGAATAAAATTCACCCACCGAATCATCCCCACGCAAGATGCAGCTTGGATATTTCCACGTAATCGCAGAACCAGTTTCAACTTGCGTCCAAGATATTTTCGACCGCGCTTCCCGGCAATCGCCGCGCTTGGTGACGAAATTATACACCCCGCCCTTACCGTTTTCATCGCCGGGCCACCAGTTTTGCACAGTGGAATATTTTATCTCCGCATCTTCCAATGCCACCAGTTCGACGACGGCGGCATGGAGCTGGTTTTCGTCTCGCATGGGGGCGGTACAGCCTTCCAGATAAGAGACATAGGACCCCTTATCCGCGATAATCATCGTCCGCTCAAACTGGCCTGTGCCTTCTGCATTCATGCGAAAATAGGTCGACAACTCCATCGGACAGCGCACGCCTGGCGGGATATAGACAAATGTCCCATCGGAAAAAACCGCGCAATTTAAGGTCGCAAAATAATTGTCCGATTGTGGCACCACTGTGCCGAGATATTGTTTGACGAGGTCTGGATATTCATGAACCGCTTCTGAGATCGACATGAAAATCACACCGGCTTTTTTCAATTCATTCTTAAAAGTTGTCGCAACCGAGACAGAATCAAAGACCGCGTCCACGGCCACACGCGGCTTTTCACGCGCTTGCGCCGCCGTTTCAAGCGAGCCTGAAACGCCCAGCAATACTTCCGCCTCTCTGAGAGGAATACCCAGTTTTTCAAAATCCTTCAGGATTTCTTCAGGCACGTCTTCTATGGAGTCGTATTTCGCTTTGCCGCCCGGCGCGGCGAAATAATAAATATCCTGATAGTCAATCTTTGGGTAATTGACCTTGGCCCAATCCGGCTCTTCCATAGTCAGCCAGCGTTTATACGCTTTCAGCCGCCAGTCGAGCAGCCAGTCCGGCTCTTCCTTTTTGGCTGAAATGAACCGAATGACCTCTTCTGAAAGCCCTTTGGGTGCAAATTCGGTATCGACATCGGTGATAAAGCCAGCCGAATAATGTTCAGATTCCAGCGCCTTGGTCGCGGCCACTGTCGCGTCATCGACCCCGTCTTTAACCTTCACCTCGGTGCCGTCTTCTACATGCTCTTCAAACCCATCACAGCATTCCATGCCTGATCTCCTGTCTATCCTAAAAAGCGCGTCAGGATTTTCAGCCATTTCTCGGCTGTTTTATCAAAATCCCCGGATGTGCTGTTCCATCCATAACTGGTGCGGATTGCGCTCATTGCAAGTGTGTCAGATACCCCCATTGCGGATAAAACGTCCGAGCGTTTGACCTTACCAGAAGAACAGGCGGCCCCTGCGCTGACGCACACCCCTTCCAGATCCATCGCCATCACCTGAGTTTCCGAGGCAAAGCCGGGATAGGCAAAACAGCTTGTATTGGGCAAACGGGCCCTGTCCGCGCCTATAATAAGTCCACCTGCGGCTTTGATTTGCGCTTCCAGCCTGTCTCTATGGATGGCTAGGCCCTGCATGTTGGACAACTCGGCCACCGCTTTTTCAGCGGCGCGGCCAAATCCGACAATGCCGGGCAGATTTTCAGTTCCTGAACGCAAGCTATTCTCCTGACCTCCGCCCGGCATGAGCGCGGCCAAGGGCGCGCCCGGACGCACCCAAAGCGCCCCAACGCCGCTCGGCCCGCCACATTTATGGGCAGAAAGGGCCAGATAATCGACATCTAATTGGGCTATATCTATGGGTATTTTACCAAGACCCTGAACACCATCACAATGTATAAATCCACCTGCCTTGTGGACGATATCCGCTGCTTCTCGGACAGGCTGGAGAATACCGGTCTCATTATTGGCCAACATCAAAGCCAAAACCGGCACACCCCCGTTTTTGGGGAGACGCGCTATAGCTTGCTCAAGCGCATATATATCCAATTGCCCCTGATCTGTCACAGGAAGTTTACATAAATGGGCGCTCTCGCAAAGAGCTGCATTTTCCAGAACCGCGCTATGTTCCAGATCACTGACAAAGAGGGTGATATTGCTCTGCAAAGCCCGGCAAAGGCCGCGAAGGGCCAAGGCGTTGGCTTCCGTCCCGCCACTGGTGAAAATAATATTTTGGGCGCGGGCCTTGATCGCCGCCGCGACTTGCTGGCGCGCTTTTTCACGCCAGTGGCGCGCCGTACGACCCGCCTGATGCACGGAAGACGGATTGCCTGCCAGCGCAAGACTTGCCGCCATTACGTCCTGAACGTCAGGATATATCAGGCTTGTGGCATTATAATCAGCGTAAATCATCTAGGATCAGGATCAAATCGTTAAAACTCATGAAAAAACTTGCATATTGCGCATCATATCACCTATGTGCACTCTATCCCAAATTAAAGTCATTTTGAGTATATTCATGAGTGAGCTTATTATCCCGGGCCCGGCCGGTCGTCTTGAAGCCCGTTATACCGAGCCGCCTTATCCGGGCGCTCCCCTTGCGCTCATTCTACACGCCCATCCACAGGCGGGCGGGACAATGCAGGACCCTGTCACCATTACCCTGTACAAGATGTTTGAACGTCACGGCTTTGGCGTTTTGCGCTATAATTCACGCGGGGTCAAACGCTCTCAAGGTCAGTTTGATGCCGGGGTGGGTGAATTGTCTGATGCGGCTTTTGTCCTTGATTATCTGGAAGGCATGGCGCAAAGCCCGCGCTATGTCTGGGTCGCCGGATATTCCTTTGGGGCCTGGGTAACCTTGCAATTATTAATGCGGCGTCCGGAAATTGACGGATTTCTGGCTCTCTCGCCCCCGGCCAATCATTATGACCTCTCCTTCCTTGCGCCATGTCCGGCCTCGGGCCTCATTTTATGCGGCGATCAGGATGCGATTTGCAAGCCGGAAGATATTGAACGCGCTTTAACCAAAGTGCGTGTGTAGACCGGTGAAAGCATTCAACGCGATGTCGTGCCCGGTGCCAATCATTTCTATGAAAATCATGTGGATGTGATGGAGCATAAATGCGAGTCATATCTTATTGAAAGACTGGCCGCAGATAATGAAAAACTTCGCCAGCAGGCGGAAGAGGATTAAGGCTTTTAAGTCAGCTCAGTCAGTCTCAAGGGTCTGATTGGCTTGAAAAGGCTTTAAATACCCCCATCCTGATGATCAATAACTTTTTGGTAAACCTAGGACACGTTCGGCAATATCTGT
>JARFRJ010000290.1 GCA_029287305.1 Hyphomonas sp.
TCTGGGCGGTCAGATCGATCCGGAAAACCCATTCTCCTATGATGTCTTCAATAATTTTGACTCGACCAATAAGATCGAAAATCAGGGCCTGTCTATGCAAGCCGATTATGATCTCGGGCTTGCCACTCTGACCAGTATTACCTCCTATCGGACAACGAGCTTGCGCACCAATCAGGATTCCGATTTTACCAGTGCCGACCTTGTCTCGCGAAACTTTAATGATACAGACCTCAGCACTTTCACACAGGAAGTGCGCTTAACCTCCAATGGAGCTGACAACCGCTTTGACTGGATGATTGGGGGCTTTTTCTTTGACGAAAAAGTTGAGCTTGAAAATGAATTTTTCTATGGCGATGATTTCCGCTCTTATGCAGACCTGCTCTCCGGTGGGCCAGCTGTTCTGGCTGGAATTGAAGCTTTTATCGGTGTGCCAGGCGGAACATTGGCGGGCTCTGGCCAAGGTATGACCGAGGAATTTGGTCAGGATAATACGTCTTGGTCTGTCTTCGGAACACTTGATTTTTACGCGACGGACCGCCTTACAGCGACCATCGGGGTCAACTATACAGATGACCAGAAAGATGCCTATGGTCGCATCACCAATACCGATGTCCTCTCCGGGCTTGATCTGACACAGCTTGGATACACCGCTGTCCTAGCCTCGCTTTTGAGCGATCTGGGCGTAAATATTGCTGACCCGGCTTCCATCGGGCCATTTATTTTTGCTAATCCACAAATCTATGCAGCTTTGCAAGGCGGCGCGGTTGGCGCTGCGCAGAACTCAGCTGTGAACCCATTTGCGGCTTTGGGCCCTTTACAATTCCTGCCCCCATTCCTCGGTTTCCCAAACTCAGTTGAAAATGGCTCGACCTCAGACAGTAATACCAGCTATACGCTGCGTCTGGCCTATGATGTGACAGACAATATCAATGTCTATGGGTCTTATGCGACAGGCTTTAAGGCCAGCTCTTGGAATTTGTCCCGTGATAGCCGTCCGTTCCCGACTGACTATACGCCAAGCTCGACCATTGTCGATCCAGTGACCCAGCAAGTCGTCTTTCAGGCGACGCCTTCACCGATCACGAGTGCAGGTCTTGCAGTGCCTAATCTGGTCACCGGGACACGGTTTGCCGGACCTGAAGAGGCGGAAGTCTTTGAGATCGGTCTAAAAGGGTCTTTCAGTCAGGTCGCTTTTAATATCGCTTTGTTTGATCAAACGATTGAAGGCTTCCAGTCTAACGTCTTTACAGGCACGGGCTTTGCGCTTGCCAATGCGGGGGAGCAATCTACTAAGGGCGTGGAATGGGATGTTACTTGGAACCCGATAGATGCGCTGACTTTAGGCTTTGCCGGGACGTTCCTAGACCCGGTCTATGACAGTTTTGTCAATTCATCAACGGGTGACATTTCTGGAAGCACGCCTTCAGGTATTCCGGATTTAACAACAACAGTCAGCTTTAATTATGATTTCACCGTGTTTGATGCAATGGACAGTTTTGTTCGTGCAGATTGGCAATATGTTGCCGATACGGCGTTCTTTGATGATGGAGCGCTTGAAAATGCACTGATTGCACCGACCAATTTTTCGCGTGAGCAAAATCTCGTGAATGCATCTGCCGGCATTACCCTTTCCAATGGGGTCGGCATGAGCGTATGGGCGCGAAACCTGTTGGATGATGAGTATGTTTCTACGGCCTTTCCATCTGTGGCACAGGGCGGATCGGTTTCAGGGTATCCAAATCAGCCGCGCACCTATGGCGTCACTGTACGCATGACGTTTTAGAGCGTACGACCTGACCAGCGGGACGACCAGCGGGCCGTTGCGCTGCTCGTCCCGCTGATCCCGCAGGTTAGGCCCTTCCTTATGAGAGCACTCACAATTCTCCAGGGATTGTGAGTGTTTCCATTTGTGTCCCTATTATTTTTTGAGAGTATGATCCCTCAAAACACATCCCATAATGTGATATAAAGAGCTTGCGGGGGCATGGGGGATAAGGTCATGGCCTTGAGGGTCCAGCTTATCGCGCCAGAAACCTGGCCGGATGTTATGCTTGTCCGATCCCAAGGACGCACATAGCAGGCTCTCTTGTGATCCTGATAGGCTGCGCGCCTCTCCCGCCTGCGCACATGACATGTCTGGATTGGCCTGCGCGCCCCTGCGCCTCTCGG
>JARFRJ010000498.1 GCA_029287305.1 Hyphomonas sp.
GATGTGTATAAGAGACAGCATATTGCAGGTCGACGGTTCAGATCATAAAATTTAGCCTCGCACTCAGGGCAAATCTGCTTAGTTCCCAATTCGGATGCCGGCATAATAGTAACCTCCCAAAATAAATTCAGAGGCGTGCGCTTGCCATGAAGTTTCCCATCTGTCAAAGCCCTTTAGGTAAAATCTGACCAGAAATTGAAAGCCTGCACATATGCTGACCTCTCATCCTGTCAAATCTGTCCATGGCATGATCCGAGCGCCCGGAGACAAATCCTGCTCACATCGCGCCCTCATTCTGGGCGCATTGGCCCACGGCATGACGTCTATTGAGGGTCTTTTGCAAGGTGAGGATGTGTTGCATACCGCCGACAGTCTGAAACAAATGGGCGCAGACATCCAAGTTAAAGCGTCCGGCCAATGGGAGGTTCAAGGCGTTGGAGCAAAAGGGCTTGGCACCCCGGCAGGTGCGCTTGATTTTGGCAATTCGGGAACCGGCGCACGGCTTATCATGGGCGCAATGTCCGGCTTTGACCTGCAGGCCAGATTAACCGGCGATGCCAGCCTGTCGGCCCGGCCAATGCAAAGGGTGACAGACCCGCTCTCGCAAATGGGCGCTGCCTTCCGTCCAGACGAAGACATGCGCCTGCCTATGTACATGCAGGGCACTGCCTCTTTACGCGCGATAGATTATACCCCGCCGCATGCCTCGGCCCAAGTCAAATCAGCCATCTTACTGGCGGGGCTGCAAGCGAGAGGAACCACGATCGTACGCGAAATGCAGCGCACGCGAGACCATACAGAGCGTATGCTGCGCGCTTTTGGGGCTGAGGTAAATATTGTATCGACCGGTAAGGGCCAGATCATTTCACTTCCAGGCCCACAAAGCCTGACAGGGCAGGCGACCCTGTCTATTCCAGGGGATCCCTCCTCAGCAGCTTTTCTGGCCGCTGCAGCGCTCATTTCACCCAAAGGCCATATCCATATCGAACACATCATGTCGAATGAGACCCGCGATGGCTTTTTCCGCATGGTGGAGAAAATGGGCGGCAGACTTGGCGCAGAAGCAACAGGGGAGGCGGCCGGGGAGCGCATCATAGATATCGAAACCCATAGCGCTGAGCTAAGCGGGATTTCTGTGCCGGAAGCTTTTGTCCCATCCATGATTGATGAATTTCCCATTTTGGCCGTTCTTGCCGCCTATGCCAAAGGCGAGACAATCGTGACCGGCGCGGGCGAGCTACGCGTCAAGGAAGCTGACCGCATCCGTGCTATTGTCAATATGTTGCGTGTAAATGGGGTAAATGCCGAGGAACGCCCGGATGGATTTATCATTGAAGGATGCGCTGGCCCCCCTCCAGGGGGAGGGCTTGTGCAAACCCATCATGATCACCGCATCGCCATGAGCGCCCTTATTCTCGGCAGCGCGGCCAAACTGCCCGTACGCATTGACGATGCTCGCATGATAAAAACCAGCTATCCGAATTTTCTCGCCCATATGGATGCGCTGGGACTTGAGATTTCATGATCAGGAATATTCGAGCTTACTAGGGGTGTCTAGAGCGTGTCCGAGTTAATATGGGTCAGTTTGGGCAGCGCAACGATGGAATGGATTTTTTGTGATGACAAGGAAAAGACCGCAGGGCGATGCGGGCATCGTCCAAGGGCTTTGACGCTGTCAGCGCGAAAAAGACATCCAAGCGACAAAGGAAAAAATTATACGAATTCAATATGCTATGAAACCGTTTCAGCTTGTTCTTTTCCGCCTCTGTTGCGTCGCTGCCCCCTTGTGGTGCCCGCACCACGGCGTGAACAGCTCCTAACAGAGACGAAAAATTACAGCGCTCAAACGGCCCATTTTAGCTCGGACACGCTCTAAAGCTTTGGCCGTGTCGTTCTTTGCTCAATGCGCTTTTCATGCGTGCCTTGCACAAGACGCTGAACGAAAATGCCCGGAGTGTGGATAAAATTTGGGTCCAGCGCCCCGGTTGGGACA
>JARFRJ010000022.1 GCA_029287305.1 Hyphomonas sp.
CCGCTTGTCACGGTTTGGCCGACACCAAAAGGGTTGCCAATCGCCAGAACAATATCTCCCACTTCAAGGTCACGCGTGTCGGCAAAATTCGAGACCGGTAAAGGCCCATCCTCTGTATTGATGCGAAGCACCGCCAAATCCGTACGCTCATCAGCAAGCAATAATTCTGCCGCATATTCACGCCGGTCAGACAGGACAATACGAAACTCATCCGCATCTTTGACAACATGATTATTCGTGACGACAATCCCGTCAGACCCGACAATCACACCGGAACCGAGAGAGTTTTGGGAGCGTTGACGGGGCTGCTGACCGAAGAAGCGTTCAAAGGCTGTTCCGGCAAAAGGCGAGACGGCGGTGACCGTTCGGCTACTATAGACATTCACAACCGCCGGAGAGGCCGCTTTAACGAGCGGCGCGAAACTCATCTGGATATCAGCACGGCTTTCAGGAACCATAATATCCGACAATTGGGCTTCGGCATAATTATGCGAACCGAGAGACAGGGCCAAAAAGCTACACCCGATTATAAAAGCTGCAAAAGCCCTGTCGCGCAGGGCAAAAAAGGCGCTTAACGCACTTGCGATTTCTTTGGGGTCGCCTTGACGCTTTAAGGCATGCTTAGTGAGCGCTTTCCGATCATAGGAACGGTTAGCGACCCGCATACACGTCGCAGACAGGTGTTTTAAAGGGATAGAGTATAGCGATATATATTGGCGCATACATATGGCCATATTGATATTAGCTCTGACTGGCAATGGGCACTTGCATGAAATCTCGGACAGGAATGTGTGACAAGCGCCTTTCAAAAATGCCTAAGACAAGTCTCTTGATCAGGGCCGCAAGGCATAGAACAAGGCTACAAGGTCAGCTGTATGGATGAACAAAACCCGAATTATTCCTGCAGATTAAATTCCATTGGATATACGACATTCTTGCGTTCGAGTGCCTGACCTCGGACAATTTTAGGGGCAAATTCAGACCTAGCAACCGCACGCTCAGCCTCGCGCTTAAAAATATTGTTCGTGCAAACTGCAGTAACATTATAAGGCTTGCCCCGCACATCCACGTCAAAACTAACGTCACAGGTACCTTCCATATTATTTTCTACAGCCCGCGAAGGATATGTCGCCAAGGGTTTACTGATCGGCTGTGCATCACGATCAATAATGACAACCGTGACAATATCGATAGATTGCACCCGTTCAAACTTCAATTCGGCAGGGGCGGCGCCCTGTAGCTGCGCACTTGGCAAATCGACATCTGACTTGGATGCTGTAATTTTAGGCGGCGGGGGAGGCTTATTAGCTGATTTCATGCGTTGCGGCTTAGAGCGAGACCGCGTTTGAACATCATCACCGCCTTGCTCAGGCGTAATGCGTTCAATTGTTCGCGCCTCATCGATCTCAGGCTTTACAAAGTCGGCAGATATCAAATGCCCCATGAATATAAAAAGACTGTAAATAATCGCCGCCGCAATTGGAAACCCGATAAAAATACGAAGGAAAGCATTATTAAACATGTCCAGTCCTAATCCATCTAAATTGAGATATTAATAAAAAGTTTCGTCCACTATACCCATTCTATCTATCAGACTTTTGAAGTCTTATTTTTTAGAGTTCTCATCTATTTATATAATATACACCATAAGGATGGTTTTCAGTCAACTACAGGGAGCTGTCATGAAAGTTTAAAGCGTTTACGATTTTTTTGGGGACGCCTTGACGCTATATATCATTTTTGGCGCTTTAAATGATTATTATCGTGCGCTTTGCGCCCAGCGAGAGCAGCGCGGCGGCAATCTTCGCTCGCGCGCAGAGTGATGAGGTTTTCCAAATCTTGTCAGGCCATGGCAATGGACGGCCACCAGACCTGTCGTTGCCTGCCTATGTCCAGACTTCTCATCGCGCTGCTCAGTTATAGCATGTATTGCGCCGCAAGCCGCGTACATATCACCTGAAAGTCCCTTAAATCAGCTCTTGCCTGTGGACCAATCTATATTCCATGAGAATGTCAAACTATGATTTCACGCGCAATACTCATTGGCCGCAAGAATATCATTATCACTTATTCATCCAGATTAAAGACAACCGGATAAACCACATTCTTACGTTCAAGTGCCTGACCTCGAACAATTTTGGGTGCAAATTCAGACCTTGAAACCGCACGCTCAGCCTCACGTTTAAAAATACTGTTCGTACAATCCGCATTCAAATTATAAGGCTTGCCACGCACATCCACATCAAAGCTAACATCACAGCTACCTTCTATGCCGCGCTCAAGAGCACGTGTCGGATAGGTAGGTAATGGTGGCCGAATAGGCTGTGCATCACGATCGGTAATGGCAACCGGATTAATATTAAGAGATTGCACCCGATCAAAACTCAAATCGGCAGGGGCAGCACCCTGTAGC
>JARFRJ010000059.1 GCA_029287305.1 Hyphomonas sp.
TTCTGTAATGATGGCGGAGAGGCGGACGCCCTCGCCTTGCATCAGAGTTTCAATCTCATCGGCATAGTTGGCCGCGCAAATGAGCACAGGGTCCAAGCATAAGGGATGTTCTGTCAGTCTTGTAACTGTGTTCGCCAGAAGAGATGTGTCATTTATGATAGGCTGTAATTGTTTTGGGGCCTGTGTGCGCGAAACTGGCCAAAGCCGGGTTCCGGAGCCGCCACACATAATGATTGGGATAATTTTCATATTACGCCTACTACATTTTATATATGAGTGCTGTGATAAACGGGTCTCCTAGATAATCAAAGCGTTTAAACAGAAACAAATACTCCCTTCACCAAGGTGCATATAAACAAAATTTGGCGCAAAGCGCCTTGGATGACAGTCCCCTTCGCCTATTGAAAGCCTAGAGCAGTGTGCCTGTAATTGCCACCTGCACTCCCCCTAGACCTCCATCGCACTCCATCGGGTATAAAGCGCTGTGGGTAAAACTCTATCAGAGCCGGTCTGCGCTAGGGCCATTTCTCCTGCCTCCAGAACACCGCCAAACCCTTGCAGATGATCGGATAGTGTCTGAGATAAAGCCAGATAAGACAGCCGGACCGCATAGGCGGTAAGAATTATAAACAGAGGCTCAGGTGATAAGAGTGCCCGAATGCCTGCCAACAAATCCGGAAAGTCCTGTTCAAATCGCCAAGTTTCATTTTTGGGCCCACGGCCAAACTTTGGCGGGTCCAATATAATCCCATCATAGCGATTACCTCGGCGTTGTTCGCGCGCGATAAACTTCATGGCATCATCGGTAATCCAGCGAATCGGGTAATGCTCCAATTTGGATAAGGCTTGGTTTTCCTGCCCATAGCGATTGGATTTTGGGCTGGCATCCAGATGCACGACATGCGCCCCAACCGCCGCGCAGGCTAAAGAGGCCAGACCTGTATATCCAAACAGGTTAAGAATTTTGACTGGGCGTTTGACGCGTTTTATCTGGGCTTGGGCAAAACGCCAATGGACAGAATGTTCCTGAAACACACCGACATGGCGAAATGGGGTCAGCCGCGCCATAAAGGTCAGTTCATTCCAGCGCATAGGCCAGCTTGGCTCTGCCTGTATGCCGCGATAATCCCACTGACCACGCTCATCATCGCCAGCCTTGATATCAAAACGCGCTTCGGCCTGCCAGTCTTCGATCGGGGTCTGCGGGGCCCAAAAGGCTTGCGGATCAGGCCGGATCAGGCGTTGGGGCCCAAATTTTTCCAGCTTTTGACCCTGTCCGGAGTCCAGCAAGGCATAGTCTTGCCAGTCATCGGCGATCAATAAACGCGTTTTATGAACAGGGCCCGTCATCTTGCAGCTCCAGGATAGCCTTGTTGGCGCCACGCTTCATAGCTCATAAGAGCGGTGGCCTGCGCTAAATTCAGACTGTCCGCCCCGGCCCGCATCGGGATGCGGCAAAGCGTATCGCAAGCCGCCTCAATCTCGCCGGGAAGGCCGGCCTGTTCATTACCCATAAGAATGACCGCCCGATCCTGAAAAGCGATCTCATCAGGGCGCGCTGTGCCAGCCAGACTTGCGCCAATCAGAGGCAGTCCTTCGCAGTGTCGCCAAGTATTGAACGCCTCAAAGCTTGCGGTCGCAAAATCTGTATCAAAAATAGCGCCCATTGAGGCCCGCACCGCTTCTACGCTGTACGGGTCACAGCATGTCTCTATCAGTACAATCCCGGCCAAGCCCGCACAATCGGCTGTGCGCAGTATCGTCCCCAGATTGCCCGGATCACGTATCTTATAAAGGCCAAGCCAGATCGCCGGGCCGGATTTTGATAAGTGTTCGGGCGCTTTATCCTGTTGACGAAAACTGGCCAGAACGGCACCTGGATTATCCTTGCGCGTGATCTGGCTTAGAAGCCGATCCGGCACATTTACAAGACGTGCCCCGGCGCTTTGCGCTTGGTCTGCCAGCGCGCGCACATGGTCACGTTCTAGGCTGGTCTTTGCCATGATGAGCGTATCTATATGCCAAGCCTTTTCCAGGCCTTGGCGCACAAGCCGCGCACCTTCCGCCAGAAACAAATTAGTTTCCTGACGGGTCTTTTTACGGTCCAGCGCTCGCAGGGTTTTTATCAGAGGATTGGCCGGGCTGGTGATACTTTCGGATATGAGGGCCATAGTAAGCGGTCTCTATGCTAGGCTGTAAATTCGAAAGAGGCATATGATGACTTCAGAAGAGAGTATACTTATAAAATATATAATTCCTGAGAAACTTGCCAGAGCGACTATATCTTGGGTTTTATAAAGGTCACAAATTATGTATATTTTCAGGATACCTATTCAAAGCTTTCTACTTAGAGACTCAAAATGGACCTCGTAAACGCGCCAAATATGTGGATGATGATCACACTGGTTTGCGCACTGGCAAGCTTCACTTTGGCCTTTGGCGTCTCAAGCCTTATGGGGCATTCCAGAGTGAAATCTCTCAAATATGCAAGAGATAAAGCCTTGCAGGAGGCGGCCCAATTGCGTGAGGCATCGGAAAAACCCGGACCTGCGGACAAGGCAGAAGAAGCCCGGCATGCAGATACTGTGCCGACGGATATG
Organism: Hyphomonas sp.; assembly: GCA_029287305.1. GTDB lineage: Bacteria > Pseudomonadota > Alphaproteobacteria > Caulobacterales > Hyphomonadaceae > CALLCD01. The sequence goes on from JARFRJ010000059.1 coordinate 2,601, forward strand.
GGTGAAGATACAGGCAAGCGTAAATCCCGTTTGAGTTTGATTGAGGAGGCCATGGCGGCGCATCGCCTTGCGCTGATGCAGCTGTCTGAAACGCGCCCGGCTTCAGGCGAAAGCG
>JARFRJ010000079.1 GCA_029287305.1 Hyphomonas sp.
GCTTGGCAGAGGCCCCATGATCAATTTATGGGGCCGCGACACTACACAGGATGCCCCCGGCACAACCCATATTTCGATTATTGATCAGGCCGGCAATGCCGTCTCGATGACAGCGACAGTTGAAGCCGCTTTTGGATCCTCACGTTGGGCCGCCGGGTTCCTGCTCAATAATGAATTGACAGATTTTGCCTTTATTCCCAGCCTGAACGGCCTGCCTGTCGCCAATGCGCCTGCGGCCAATAAACGCCCGCGCTCGTCAATGTCGCCAACACTGGTTTTTAATGAGTCCGATCAATTGTTTATGGTCACAGGCTCGCCGGGTGGAAACTCAATCATTGCCTATGTCGCGAAAACCCTGATGGCGGTTTTGGATCGTGGGATGAGTGCGCAGGACGCAGCAGGCCTGCCAAATATTATCGCCCGCGGAGAGGCCGTAAATGTTGAAGTAGATCGGGAGGGCGGTCAGGAGATCGCCAATCTTCTCAAAGAGGCCGGTTATAATGTAAGAGAACGCGGTGGAGAAAACTCAGGCCTGCATGTGATTGTCGTGCGTAATACTGGTCTGGAAGGCGGGGCTGATCCACGCCGTGAAGGCGCAGCCCTATACTTGCCGCCTGTTGAAGAGATAGAGCGTGAATAGTTCACACATCTGCTTTAATGCACAAAGATTATCATCCTCTAAGGGACCAAACTTAAAGCATTTTTTGATACTCTGTTTCGACAATTTAAAGCGTTGAGGCGCTTTCACTACAATCCTAGTTTCACAAGAACCCACAACGCTTAAACGATTGTTCTTATGCGCTTCGCGATCTGTGTGGCGAAACGCTTGGACTGGCAGTATAATGGGCCGCATAGAGCTCGCCGCCCGAAAGCGCTCTAAAATGGTATTTCGTCGTCGAAATCTTGGGGCATATTATTCGCAGGGGGTTCCATTTGGCGTGAGCGCTGATTGCCATAAGCCACAGAGTCCTGATTATAGGAAGCCCCACCGCCCATACTCGCGTCCGGCCCATCGCGGCGACTGTCCAACATGGTCAGATTGCCGGAATAATTGCGCAAAACCACCTCTGTCGTATAGCGATCCTGCCCGTTTTGATCCTGCCATTTTCGGGTCTCCAACTGACCTTCAATATAGAGTTTGGAGCCCTTTTTGACATAGGACTGGACGACACGGATCAGACCTTCGTTAAAAATCGAAATCCGGTGCCATTCGGTTTTTTCACGCCGTTCGCCGGTATTTTTATCTTTCCAGCTCTCTGATGTTGCCAGAGACAGATTACAGACTTGCCCACCATTTTGAAATTGGCGTATTTCCGGATCCTGACCCACATTGCCAACCAGAATTACCTTGTTTACTGAACCTGCCATAATATGCCTCCATTCTGCCTTCTCTGATCTATCTTCATAACCTTTGTATTAGGCCTTGTCCGCCCCTATCAGGACTTATGCAGAGAAAAATCTGTCAAACCACTCAATAAGCTGCTTATACGCCTATATGTTCTATTTATGTTCTTGTTGTCAAGCTGGACTCAGCTTAAAGATGGGCTAGGTATGCAAGACTATTCAGGACGTTTAAAGGTTATCCATGAACGAATCTTCCTTCATCCGCGTGCGCGGGGCTAAAGAGCATAATCTCAAAAATATCGACATTGATATTCCGCGTGGTCAATTGGTGGTTATGACGGGCCTGTCCGGGTCCGGCAAATCCTCCCTTGCTTTTGACACAATTTATGCCGAAGGCCAGCGCCGCTATGTGGAAAGCCTGTCGGCTTATGCGCGTCAGTTTCTGGAGCTGATGCAAAAACCGGATGTGGAGAGTATTGAGGGCCTGTCTCCGGCGATCTCTATTGAACAGAAAACGACCAGCAGAAATCCACGCTCCACCGTCGCCACAGTCACCGAAATATATGATTATATGCGCCTATTATGGGCACGGGTTGGCACGCCCTATTCGCCAGCCACCGGCTTGCCGATTGAAAGCCAGACCGTCACGCAAATGGTGGACCGGACAATGGCCCTGCCTGAAGGCACAAGGCTTTATCTGATGGCCCCAATCATACGCGGAAGGAAAGGTGAATATCGTAAGGAATTTGCCGAACTCCTGAAAAAAGGCTTTCAGCGGATCAAAGTGGATGGAGAATTTTATGAATTGGAAACCCCGCCAAAGCTAGATAAAAAACTCAAGCATAATATTGATGTTGTCGTCGACCGTATCGTGGTTAAAGCGGGTCTGGAGCAACGCTTGGCCGAAAGCTTTGAAACCGCTCTCGGGCTGACAAATGGTCTGGCGGTTGCCGAATATGCCAAGGCTGAACCGGGCGAAGAGACGCCGCGCCGGATTATATTCAGCGCAAATTTCGCCTGCCCTGAAAGCGGCTTTACGATATCGGAAATTGAGCCGCGCCTGTTTTCTTTCAATAATCCTTTCGGGGCCTGCCCGAAATGTGACGGGCTCGGCAGTCAATTAAAAATAGACCCTGATCTGGTTGTGCCAGACGGAGACTTAACCTTGCTGGACGGGGCGATTGCGGCTTGGGCAAAATCAGCTTCCCCCTATCAGACGCAAACCTTGCAAGCCCTGTCTGTGCATTACCGGTTTGATCTGAAAAAAAACTGGAACAAATTACCGGCGAAAATTCACCAAATCATTCTTCATGGCACGCAGGAAGACGTAATTGATTTTGTCTATGATGATGGCATGCGCCGATATGAAGTGACCAAGACGTTTGAAGGGGTTATCCCTAATCTGGAGCGGCGCTTTCGTGAAACAGACAGCCAGTGGATGCGCGATGAGATTGGCAAATACCAATCCCGTCAGCCCTGCCCTGCTTGTAAGGGCAAGCGTCTGAAACCGGAGGCACTGGCCGTCAAGATCGCCCATGACGATATTTCCAATTGCAGTCGGCTATCGATCAAAGAGGCTGGGCTTTGGTTTAGCCAAGTGCATGCACAGCTGGATCGTCAACAGAATGAAATTGCCGGGCGTATTCTGAAAGAGATTAATGACCGCCTTAAATTTCTTAATGATGTCGGGCTTGATTATCTCACACTTGATCGTGCCTCCGGCACTTTATCGGGCGGCGAGAGCCAGCGCATACGCCTGGCCAGTCAAATCGGCTCGGGCCTCACAGGTGTACTCTATGTTCTGGATGAGCCCTCTATCGGCCTGCATCAACGCGATAATGAGCGCTTGCTGGAAACGCTGAAAAATCTGCGTGACCTTGGCAATAGTGTCATCGTCGTCGAGCATGATGAGGACGCTATTCTACAGGCCGATTATCTTGTTGATATGGGCCCGGCAGCCGGTATCTATGGCGGCGAAATTGTCGCCGCTGGCATCCCGGATGATGTGATAGGGACAAGCAAAGGCTTGACCGCCGCCTATCTGAATGGGCACGAGGAGATTGCCATCCCGAGCAAACGCCGCGCCTGGAAAAAATCCAAATCCATCACCCTGAAAGGCGCACGTGGGAATAATCTGCAAAATGTTGATGCAACCATACCTTTAGGCGTCTTTACCTGTATTACTGGCGTATCCGGGGGTGGCAAATCCACTTTGATCATCGAAACCTTGTATAAGGCGCTCGCCAGGCGGCTAAATAGAGCCTCCAAGCCCCCTGCCCCCTATGATCGCCTTGAAGGGTTGCAGCATCTTGATAAGGTGATTGATATTGATCAAAGCCCGATCGGGCGCACGCCGCGCTCCAATCCGGCGACCTATACTGGTGCCTTCGGGCCGATACGGGAATGGTTTGCCGGACTGCCTGAAGCCAAAGCACGCGGCTATAAACCCGGTCGGTTCAGCTTTAATGTCAAAGGCGGGCGCTGCGAAGCCTGTCAGGGCGACGGCGTCATTAAAATCGAAATGCATTTCCTGCCGGATGTCTATGTCATGTGCGAGCAATGTCAGGGTAAGCGCTATAATCGAGAGACGCTGGAAGTGCTCTATAAAGGCAAGTCTATTGCCGATGTGCTGGATATGACAGTTGAGGAGGCTGAGGACTTCTTCCGCCCGGTCCCAAGCATTAAGAGCAAAATGGAAACGCTGAACCGGGTTGGCCTCTCCTATATTAAAGTCGGTCAGCAAGCCACAACCCTGTCAGGCGGGGAAGCCCAGCGCGTCAAACTCGCCAAGGAATTATCCAAACGGGCTACGGGCCGAACACTCTATATTCTGGATGAACCAACCACAGGTCTGCATTTTCACGATGTGCGCAAATTACTCGAGGTTCTGAAGGAGCTTGTCGAGGCGGGCAATTCAATCGTCGTGATTGAGCATAATCTGGATGTGGTCAAAACTGCCGATTGGGTGATTGATCTTGGACCTGAAGGGGGCACGGGGGGTGGCCAGATTGTCGCCGTTGGCACGCCTGAGGAGATCATCAAGGCGAAAGACAGCTGGACCGGAAGACATCTGAAAGAGACCTTTCGTCGACAAAAAGCACGGCAAATCAACAAATTTCAGAAAACGGCTTCTGAAGCCTGAAGCGTTGACGCTTCTTTTGGAATAGAATTAACGCTTTAAGGTATTTTTATTGCATGCTTTCTAGCCAGCAGGGCGGCAAGCTGATAGTCTCGCCGGTCGGCGTCGCGCTGCTCCCGCTGATCGTCCCGCTGGTCGGCGTCGCGCTGCTCCCGCTGGTCGTTCCGCTGATCGGGCCACATATATTTCGCAGGCAAGCACTTTAAATTGTTCAATAAATGGGTTGAAGCGCCAGACCTGACAAAATATGAACACATTGTTTCATATTGTGAACATTTTTTTGCTCTATGAATGATGTATTGTTCATAAAATATGAGTTCATACTTGTATGTGCTAGGAAAGGCCCGGTCCATGTCTAAACTGAACAAGCAAACCCTTTTAAAGAGCTGTGCGATGGTCTTCGCCTTAGGGACGCTGACCGCATGTGGCGCAGATACAAGCCCACCGCAGCCCGTACTTGAAGACCCGGCCTCACCACCTAGCTCGCCGCCAGCATCGCCGCCTAGCTCACCTCCAAGTTCACCGCCTAGCTCACCGCCTAGCTCACCACCAAGCTCCCCTCCAAATTCGCCGCCTAGCTCACCTCCAAGTTCACCGCCTAGCTCACCGCCTAGCTCACCACCAAGCTCCCCTCCAAATTCGCCGCCTAGCTCTCCGCCTGTCTCTTATACACATCTGACGCTGCCGACGATCCAACTCTAGGGGGGGGGGGGGGGGGGGG
>JARFRJ010000100.1 GCA_029287305.1 Hyphomonas sp.
CCCGCCCCCTTATCCACTTGACCATGACCGATGATCATCCCTGGGCGCAGGCTTTTGTGATTATTGAAGCGGCACCTGTTCAGGCTCAGGCTCAGCTTCAGGCCGGGGCAGAAACAAAGACATGACCGGGCCCAGCCGACCTAAGCGAACGCGTCTGCGGCGCGGCGCCCGCCCCAAATCCCCGCATCTGACGGAAGCCGCCTTGGTCGATGTTCAGGAAAAAATAGGCTATGTTTTCAAAGATCGCAGCATTTTGGACAGGGCCATGACCCATGCCAGCGCCTTAACCGGTCCCTATGCCCAAGGAAGCTCCTATCAGCGTCTGGAATTTCTCGGGGACCGGGTGCTTGGCCTCGTCATCGCAGAGCGGATTTTTGAACGCCGCCCGACAGAGGCCGAGGGCCGCCTGGCCGTGCGCCTCAATCGCTTTGTGAATAAATCAGCTTGCGCACAAGCTGTGCAGGATATCGGATTGGCCCCCTATATCCTGCTTGGCCCAAGCGAGCAGCGCAATGGCGGATATCACAATATCAATATACTTGGGGATGTCTGCGAGGCTGTGATTGCCGCGCTCTATCTTGATAGTGGCCTCAAACCGGCGCGAAATTTCATCGAACGAGCTTGGGCGACGCAATTTAAAGCCTTGCCAGAAGAGCTACGTGACGCCAAAAGCCAATTACAGGAATGGGCGCAAGCCAAGGGCTATGCTACCCCCGTCTACCAAATGCGCGATCGCTCTGGCCCGGATCATGCCCCGCGCTTTACAGTAGAAGTAATCTTGGACCGCTACCATCGGGCAGATGCGTCCGGCCCCTCCAAACAAGCCGCAGAACGTGCGGCGGCAGATACTTTATTAAAACAGTTGAAAGTGACTTAAATGACCCCACACCCCGTCAAGCGCGCCGGCTTTGCAGCCATTATTGGGGCCCCGAATGCGGGCAAATCAACCCTCGTCAACGCCCTTGTTGGTGAGAAAATATCGATTGTGACCCATAAAGTACAGACAACCCGGTTTTCCATTCGCGGCATATGTCAGCACGGGGATGCGCAAATCATTCTGATTGATACACCTGGAATTTTCAGTGCCAAGCGACGCCTCGACCGATCTATGGTCAAAGCGGCTTGGTCTGGCAGTGCGGATGCAGATGCGCGTATTCACCTGATTGATGCGGCGCCTTGGGTGGCACGCGAGGCTGGTGAGCGCCTGACCCCGGCCCAGAAACACTCACTTGAGGATGATGAGCGCATTATAGAAAGCCTGAAGCTTCAAAAGCGCGCCGCCTTTCTGGCCTTGAACAAGGTTGACCTGTTCTCACACAGGCTTATCTTGCCTTTGATCGAAAAATTCTCAGCGCTTGATGTTTATGAAGAGATTTTCGTCATCTCTTCTCTTAATGGCGAGGGACTGGACCCTCTGCGTCAGGCCATGGCGGACAAAATGCCTGCAAGCCAAGCCCTTTATGATAAGGATCAGACCGCCGATATACCGCTCATGGTCATGGCCGCCGAGATCACGCGCGAAAAGCTGATGCTGCGCCTGCATCAGGAATTGCCTTATAAATTAATGGTTGAGACCGAAAACTGGGAAACTCTGAAAAACGGCTCCATTCGCATTGATCAAGCGGTTATTCTGGAGCGCGCCAGCCATAAAGCCATGGTGCTGGGCAAGGGCGGGCAAACCATTAAAGCGGTAAGCCAAGCGGCCCGCGAAGACCTTTGCGCGCGTCTTGGCCGAAAAGTGCATCTTTTCCTATTTGTCAAAGTCGATGAAAAATGGCCGGAAAGGCGCGAACGCTATACCGATTTCGGCTTGGAGTTTGATGTTTGATACAGTGGGAAGATGAGGCATTATTACTAGGGGTTCGACGCTTTGGGGAGGCTGGACTTATTCTAGATGTCCTGACCCAGCATAAGGGCCGTCAATCCGGTCTGGTTCATGGCGGAAATTCGCGCCGCCGACGTGGACAATTACAGCCCGGCAATACACTCCATGTATCTTGGGGCGGGCGGATTGAAGATCAATTGGGGCGCTTTGATGTCGCCGAAGCCATTTGTGAACGTGCGGCCAATCTGCTGGAAGCAGCCAATGCGCTCGCCGCGATTGCCGCCTTGACCGCAAGCTTACGCAACACGCTTATGGATGGCGACACACAAGGCTCCGCTCTTTATCCCGCCTCCACCCTGCTGCTCGATATGCTGGGGGACGCCGATGAACCGGTCTGGGCGGCCCTTTATGTGCGCTGGGAGCTCGGCCTTCTGGCAATGCTGGGATTTGGTCTGGACTTAAGCTGCTGCGCCTTAAGCGGCACTGTAGAGGGCCTGACACATGTCTCGCCGCGCACCGGGCGGGCGGTCTGCGGGGCTGAGGCGCCAGACTATATAGATCGCCTCTTGCCTCTGCCGTCTTTTTTAACCCAAAGCGATCAACCGGCAAATCCCGAAGAGATCGGCCACGGCCTTATCCTGACGGGATATTTTCTGCAGCGCCGTGTTTATGAGCCTGTTCACCGGCCCCCGCCTGAAGAACGCGCACGCCTGATCGAACGTCTTGAGCGG
>JARFRJ010000124.1 GCA_029287305.1 Hyphomonas sp.
AGCCACGCTGTGGCCCGGCAAGCCTGATCGTTGCGCTGCCCTCCTAATAGATGGGCAGCGCTTTAAACCGACAAGGGCTTAATATGTATATTTCAGCTCTACCCCCCAAGTGCGGGGTTGATTGAAGATGCCGGCAAAATTATTGAAATCAATCGCGCTGGTGACGCCGTTGACATCTGTCAGATTGCGGCCAAAGGCAGACATCTCATATTTGCCCTGACGATACCCGACTTTCAGCCCACCCTCGATAAAGGCGGGGCTCTCAAATTCCACCGAGTCATACAGGAAGATATTCGCTTCGGAACGGAAAGACCAATCGGTGATTGCATAGAGCTGGCCATCCATAAAGTCCCGCTCATAGGTGAGAACTGTATTGGCGATAAATTCCGGCGCATTCGGGAAAGGGTTGCCATCAATCAGCGCGCCGCCTGTGACCGGATCAATCGCATCGCGCACCGTACACGGAGACCCGCAAATCCCGGCGGTCAAACCCTCATCGCGAATTTCTGTGGCATTCCAGGAAAAACCAGAGGTCAGCGTCAGCGTTTCGGTCAGGATCACATCCAGCTCGGCTTCAATCCCATAGCCAACGCCTTTATCAGCGTTCAGCAATTGGTTGAAATTCCCGGCCCCGCCAATTGCAGTTAATTGCTGGTCATCAATTTGATAATAAAAGCCGGAAATATTATACACCATGCGGCCTTCCAGAAGGACAGATTTCAGACCCGCTTCATAGGAGGTGAGGGTTTCAGACGTCGCGGTTGTGATTGCATCGCCAAACAGGACCCGGCCCTGAATGCTTGGTGCCCGGAAGCCACGCGCAACGCGGGCATAGAGATTGATATCTTCCTGCACGGCATAGGTTGCACTGACATCCCAGCTGAAATCATCATCTTCAACAGAGACGGTTGTAAAAGGCAGAGGCGGTGCCCCAAAAGGCGAAACGGGGCGTTCAGCCTCAAAATCGCGCGAATCATCTGTCCAGCGGATACCAGCAGCTAGGGTCAAATCTTCGGTCACTTCATAATTTCCAGAGGCGAATACAGCCAGCGAGGTGGTGTCCTGATATTGATTGGCAAAGCCATTGGGCGCTCCGCCTCCCAGCGTATCATAATTAAACGAGCCTATGCGGACCTGCTCATCAAAGGTGTAAAATCCGAGCGTCCAGTCAAATCTCTCATCACCCATATTGGCGAGGCGCACTTCATGGGTGAATTGGGTGAGATCTTCAATGGAATCGGCGGTCTCTGCCGGGAAAAGCGGCCCAAATCCATCCGGAAAAGCTGGCGATGTATAAAGAGTGCCGCCGCTGCGCGCCAGAGGGCCAGTATTGTCTGCGCCGAGGAAAATTGCGCCATAGCCGCCATCCACATCGCCGCGCGAGAATGCACCCACACTTTCAAAACCGTAGACATAGGTCAGGCGAGCAAAATCGCCAAAATCATATTCCATTTTAGAGGCCACACCGAAAGTCTCAGTGTTGAGAGTACTGTCGGCTCCGGCGTCGGCAAAGCTCACCGTGCGGTCAAACCCGTCCACCGCGCCGCCTTCGCCGACACTCAAAGCATTGGCCTGAAAGCTGACCTGGCCGCCTTGCAAATTGCGTCCATGTATATTGAGCAGCCAAGAAAAGGAGTCGATGGGCTCGACCAAGACCTGAAAGCGATAGGCCAAATCGTCATAACCGCCAACATCACCCGCCTCGCCAAGCACTTGGTTCTCAATATAATTGTCCCGGCGCTGAAACTGGCCTGAGGCACGAAAAGAGATAAAGTCCGTCACGGGCATGCCAACCGCGCCTTCAATCTGCACCGTATTGAAACTGCCATAGGAGAGGCGCGCATAGGCATCCGGCTCCTGGCTCGGCTTGACGCTGTCAAACTTAATGATACCAGCCGGCGTGTTGCGACCAAACAGGGTGCCTTGCGGGCCGCGCAAAACTTCCACACCTTCGACATCAAATACAGGAAACCCTTTTAGGACCGGGTTTTCATAAACCACTCCATCATAGACAAAAGAGACGGGCTGGGAGGCATTAAAATCGAAATCTGTATTGCCAAGACCGCGAATATAGGCCCGCGGGAAAATTCGCCCAAAAGAGCTTTCAATGATCACACTGGGAACGCGAGCGGAGAGAAACTGGATATCATCCCCGGCCCCGCCGAACACATCCAAGTCTTCTTCTGAGATAGAGGTGACTGAAAGCGCCACATCCTGCACATTTTCTTCCCGTTTGGTCGCTGTTGTGATGATTGGATCAAAGGTCAATGTGGCCTCTTCTCCTGCCGCTTCTGCCGTTTCTGTCTGCGCGGAGGCTCCAAGCGGGATTAGGCAGGAAAGGAGCGCGGCGGCGCTAACGTGTTTCATGAGACGTAAGTGAAGATAAGACATGATACAGATCCTTGATTAAAAGTATATTTTTGAAAGTGATAGGGTAAATGAGACGGGTCGGTTTGGCTAGATAGGTGTAAAGATTTAATACGTTACCTATAGAAGTGATACTTGAAAACCACAAAATGAGCCCGAATACCATATCATTGGGTGACAGGGTGGCTCTAACGCCGCATAAGCCTAAATTAAAGGGTGAAATGGGGAAATATTATGCAAACGTTTCTATATATCCTTCTCTATGGCGCCTTTGGAGCTCTCCTTTTGGTGCTGGGTTATGGTCTTTTTAATATGACGCGTCGGGATGCCCGTCAGGCGTCGCGTTCCAATCAGTTGATGCGCTGGCGCATCGGTATACAGGCTTTGTGCATCCTGTTGCTGGTTATCATTGGCCTCTATACAGGTGTGATGAAACTCGGTTAATGAAACCTGCGCGCAGCATATGCAGTATATTAAGGGCAGTTCCGAATGGTCAAACTAGACAAGATTTATACCAAAAGCGGAGATCAGGGGAAGACCCGTTTGGCGACCGGTGAGCCTGTCGCCAAATATCATCCACGTGTCACCGCCTATGGGACGGTCGATGAAGTGAATGCGGCTCTCGGTTTGGCCGCCCTTTATGCTGAGGCTGAGATGCTGGGGGATATTCGCCGCATCCAGAATGATCTGTTTGACCTTGGCGCAGACCTAGCCACACCGGACCAAGGCAAAGAGCTTGAGTTTACGCCGCTGCGTATTGTTGAAGCGCAAACCGAACGCCTGGAGAGCGAAATTGATGTGATGATTGGCGCGCTTACTCCATTGGACAGTTTTATCCTGCCGGGTGGATCGCCCCTAGCGGCGCATTTGCATCTGGCACGCACGTTTTGCCGCCGGGCGGAACGCGATATGGATGCTTTAGCGGACATAGAGGACGAGACGGTCAGTCCGGCTGCGCTTGCCTATATCAATCGTCTGTCTGATTGGCTCTTTGTTGCCGGCAGGATCGCCAATAATGTCGGCAAGGATGATATAAAATGGGTGCCCGGTGCCAATCGATAAATCGAACAGCGCATCAATACAGACAAGTGCTGCCCAGACGCCTGCCCCATCACCTGTCCAACCCCCTGCAGAGAAGATAACTCCAGCAGAAGAGGCCTCAACGCAAACACTAAAAACGTTAGGCGAGCGGCACTGGTATCTGCTCGCCGCCGCGATCGCGATCGTCACAGCGAATGCCTACTATATCCATCCGATTATTGCCTATGTCGCGGATGATTTTGGTGTCAGTGATGCGATGATCGGCATGGTGCCGGCGTTTAACCAAATCGCGCTTGCGCTTGGGATTGTCCTGCTTTTGCCTTTGGGCGACCGTTTGAGCAATCGGCGTCTGGCGGTCGCCTTCACGCTTGGCCAATTTGTCTGCATTGTAATGATGGCGCTGGGCCAGCCCTTCTGGCTGTTTACTACTGCGTCAACACTGCTCGGGTTTTTTACCATTGTGCCCTATCTCCTGCCCACTTATCTGTCCAAACGGGTGGACCCGGCCAAGCTTGGAAAAGCCACAGCCATCCTCACCGCCGGTGTAATTTTCGGCATTTTACTGGCCCGCGCCGGGGCTGGGATTATTGGCGAGCTGTATGGCTGGCGTGTGATCTATTATATCGCGGCAAGCTTAATGCTGCTCGCCTCCATTTGCTTGCCACGGCTGATGGAAGATGACGCCCCACAAGACGAGGCCCCGCAGGATGAAGGGAGCAAAACCTATCTCAGCTTATTGGCGTCACTGGCCGCGATCGTGCGCAATTATCCTTCTATCTTGCTGGCAGGTCTGATTCAGGCGTTGAATTTCGGTATTTTTCTCGACATTTGGCTCGGGCTTGGCCTGTATCTTGTCGATGACAAAATGGGTTACGGTGCCGATACGGTCGGAGTTTTGACCCTTATAACCATGATCAGCCTGTTCAGCACGCCGCGTCTTGGCGCTTTGGCAGACCGGATCGGCCCTTATCGGGCGCGGACCTATTTTGCGATAGTGCAACTGGCCGGCGTTGCCCTGTTTCTCGCCTTTGGACATAGCCTGTGGCTCCTGATCATTCCTATCCTGCTCACCGCGCTTGTCGGGCCGAGCATCGATGTGACCAGCCGGATGAGCTTTTTGACCCAGCCTGCGGGCATCCGCACCCGCTTGATGAGTGTCTATATTGCCTGCATGTTTATCGGTGGCGGGCTGATCAGCTGGGCGGCGACTTTTGCCTATGACCTTTACGGCTGGACCGGCAATGCAGGATTGGGGCTCATCCTGTCGATTATTGTCCTCAGCCTGTCGGTTTACAGTCAAAAAATGCAGACCCGTTCTGGCCAATAATCGCAAAAGAGAGGGAGAAATTTTCCCATGCGGCAAACTATATCTTGATATGCCTATTGACCGACGCTAGGTCAGGACGAATATTCATTTTGAAAGAAATAGACCAAATGCGCTGAGCAGGCGCTTATGACCCCGGAGTAGTCTCATGAAAATTCTTGTCCCCGTCAAACGGGTGATCGATTATAATGTAAAGGCGCGTGTCAAATCTGATCAAAGCGGCGTCGACTTGGCCAATGTCAAAATGTCGATGAACCCCTTTGATGAAATTTCTGTCGAAGAAGCCGTGCGCCTGAAAGAGGCCGGAACCGCCAGTGAGGTTATCGCAATCTCCATTGGTCCGAAACAATGCACAGAAACCTTGCGTACAGCGCTCGCCATGGGGGCAGATCGCGGTATTCTGGTGCAGACAGACGAAACGGTTGAACCGCTTGCTG
>JARFRJ010000145.1 GCA_029287305.1 Hyphomonas sp.
AATACCGATATTGAGATGAACAGCATGACTATCCAAAAGTGGTGGTATAGTAATGATTTCTATCGTTTTGTATATCTTCTTACATGCGATGGGAGTGGTGTGGGAGGTTTTATCGTCTAATAAAGCCAGAGATATAGGAGGTGTCGCCTTATTTAAAGCAGGCGCAGTCTGCGTGTTGGTATAATTCATCATAAATCCTTGAACATGCGCACACGCGCGTTTGTATGGATCCATAATGGATTCCATAGCCTAATGTCTGAGAATATATTAAGAATTAAACATGCAGAACCGTGTGCCTGCTATAAGCTTGAGAGATCATAGCAGGCATTGGTAGAATTAGATACGGTTAATAATAAGCTTTAGTAAGCGGTTCTACACAGTCCGCGCTGGTATATGTTTGGTGCGGGTGAGAGGACTCGAACCTCCACGTCTTGCGACACTGGAACCTAAATCCAGCGCGTCTACCAATTCCGCCACACCCGCAAAGAGATAATGTGTTGCGTCTCAATAAGATAGCGTGATGTAGCCCAGAGCGTTAAACCCTGCAAGCCTTGTCTGGTCTTAATTTTAGCCTGTTCTCCTGAAGGGCTCAAAACGTATCAATCACGCCTTCGCCAATCAGCGCCTCAATGGCAGGCCCATCATATCCAAGCTTTGTAAGAATATCGCGCGAATGCTCGCCGGCCTCAGGGGACGGTCCCTTGGGGCCATCATCAGCGCCGGGAAAGCGCACAGGCGATGCAGGGGAAGCAAAACTTTGCCCCGCTTGCCCGGCTATGGGGGTCTGGACAATTCCACCCGCCGCCATGACTTGCGGATCGGCGGCCACCTCAGCCAGCGTTTGAACCGGAGCCCAAGCAATATTTTCCGCATCCAGACGCGCGGCCATTTCAGTTTTGTCAAAGCGCGCATAAGCTGCATCAAACAGATCAATCAGATCAGAGGCGTATTGGCGCCGTGCCTTGGCCGAGACAAAGCGCTCATCCTCAATATGTTTGTGCAAATCTAGGGCCCGGCAGAGCGGTGCCCAATCGGCATTGCCCTGACGCGGGACAATACACAGCCAGGCCCCCTCTTTCGTTTTGAAAAAATTGACCAAAGGGTTAGGGCCCTCTGCACGGCCTTTAGTCGAGCCGATACGGCCAAAGAAAAGCTGTATGGCAAAATCCGTGCCCAAAGCGTAGAGCGCGGTGCGTAAAAGTGACGCTTCAACAAGCCGTCCCTGACCGGTTCGACTTGCCTCAACCAGCGCCGCACAAATGCCTGCGGCAGCCGCCATGCTTGTGGTGTGATCGCCAAAAGCGGTCCTAAAGGGAAAAGGTTCCTGACCTTTGGGAACAGTTAAGGCCGCCACGCCCGCATATGACCAGAATGAGGCCACATCAAAGCCCGGCCTGTCCGCATTTGGCCCGGTCAAGCCATAGCCTGTCAAGGAACAATAGACGAGCTTGGGATTAACCGCCTTCAGACTGTCATAATCAAGGCCAGAGCGTGACAGGCCACCCGGGCGGACATTGGTCAAAAACACATCCGCATCACTGACAAGCTGTTTAAGGATCGCCCGGCCTTTATCCGTATTTGTATCC
>JARFRJ010000147.1 GCA_029287305.1 Hyphomonas sp.
AGGCTCTGTGGCCATTGATCTCAATCTGCTTGAGGCCAGCAATATACTGCCCTTTGAGCGGGTCGACATCTGGAATATTACCAATGGTGCCCGCATACAGACTTATGCGGTGGAAGCGCCTAGGGGATCTTGCACAATTGCAGTTAACGGGGCGGCTTCGCGCCATTGCTCACTTGGCGATCGCATCATCATTGCCAGCTTTGCCCGCATGGAAGCTGACCAGGCCAAAGACCACACACCGACAATTTTACACCTAGATGAAGCAAATATCCTGCAAGCTGTGGGATAGAGGTTGGTAAGGTTTAGTTCAGTCACATTGCCTGGACACTGGAGCCCTCTCGCCGACATCAAGACATCGGCCTTAGCCGTTGGAGCTGGTCATTTTGAGGTCCAGCGATTTACGGAACCGCCCCCATAAGTTGAAAGACCGACGCTTTAAAGCGTTTGTCAGAGAAGTGTATGAAGCCCGTTGCGCTGCCCGTTGCGCTGCCCGGCAAGCCTGACCGTTGCGCTGCCCGGCCCGCGGGTCGGAAAAACGCGCAATAGCAATACCTAAAGCATTTAGGCGACTCCAAAAAATCAAAAAAAGGCTTTAACCGAATGTTTGGGGAAGACTTATTGACGTCAATTAGCTTCAATATGCTTTAGAGACGGGCATGTGCGTAATATATATATCAAGAGCGGGTAATGGCTTGGAGCGGGTACACGGGATCGAACCGAGATCGATAGCTTGGAAGGCTACTGCATTACCATTATGCTATACCCGCCCGAAGGCATGTCTTTATGAGGGATTGGGCTTAATTGCAAGCCGAATTTTTGACCGGTGCTTGAGGCAGAGTGCCCCGCATAGACGTTTAGTAGAATTCATAAATATTTTCGTATTGGCCTTTATATTTTCCTCTATAAGTGTATTTTAATTTTTTCGTATTTTGAGACGTTTCACATTCACGATGGGTCTTCATATTTATATACCAGCAAAAGGAATACATTTAATCATTAGCCATCTCAAACATATTCAAATCAATTAAAGTCAGTTTGATAAGCACAATTTAATGCCCAGAGAGCACTGCGCTGCGGTGACAAGCGGGGCAGGCCTAGTAAAGGTGTAAGTTGTGAACGTTCAAATTGCTCTGATTGGCCTGAACATGCGCCAGCTTTCATCTATGAGGCATAAGGACAAAATCTCTACAGACTAGAGTGGAGCTGTTTGCGCATCTGCAAGCGTCGCTCCTCAATATTTGTGTTTATAATTTAATTGGCTTTTTAAGTAAAAATAAATACTATCATGAGATGTTTTAAAGTATACATATCTAATGTGGATACTTTAGAGCCCTTAAGAGTAAAATTGGATGCGTTTGAGCGACTTACATAATTCTGTTTGCGAACGAAGCGTTAAAATTATGCATCAAATTTAGTCAAAGGCCCAAGCAAAAACTTAATTATAAGCTGATAGGCTTCGCTTACTCAATCCATCTTTTTTGAAAGAAAGAACATTAATATGTTATCAGGGAATTGTCAGATCAAGACGACAGGTCGCGTACTTGCGCATTTTGCATTTATTGCCATCGCTCTTGGAATGAACGTATTAGCGCCGCAATCTGCAATGGCGCAAGCGAACTTTACAACCACAACCTCCGATATATTGACGGGCACAGCGTCCGGGACAGTAGATATTAATGGTGATGGCATTACCGATGGAACCTGGAATTTGAATGCCAGTGGTACAGATATAAACGGTTTTACACAATTTCAATCCTTCGATAATGTAGACAATGGTGTTGGCTTCCAATTCAGACAGGAGAGTGATTGGAACTTAACAGCCGAATTTGAACTCAATATCAGCGACCCTGGAGTCGTAACGCGCACAACCTTTTTCGGTGGATTTGGTGATGACACTTTTATCGTAACCAATCATGCCGATATGTACACTTTTGACTGGGATAATGGGTCTGGATCCCGTCTGCCAGGCACTGCACTTGTCACAGATCCGCGCCAGGGTGCTAATGTAAGTGGTGTGAGCGCAGGTCAGGTCACCTCTCCTTACACGCCGACAAGTACACTATCTGCGGGCGGAAACTTGACGCAATACTCTAATGCCACTGGCACGTTCAATGGCGGCATTTCATGCCTTGCAACAGCAGGCGGTAAATGGGAAAATCCGTGTGCTGAATGGTTTGTGTCCGCACCTACTGGCAATAACCGGATGTTTATTAACATTGCGAATGCAACAGCTGCGGAAGGCTTTCGATTTGGTGTTCTCTCTCCAACGGATTTAAGCCTCTCGAAAACAATTTCATCCAGCTCCTTAGCCCCTAGCAATACGGGTACATATACGCTTGTGATCTCCAATGAAGGGCTGAGCACAGAATCAGCGGCGACCTCTGTGGCATTGACAGATATTTTACCGGCAGGTGTGACCTATGCGGGTCATACAGCCGTATACAACAAGCTTGGCTCGCACAGCTTTACCGATGGAAACCCAGGAAGCGTTTTGGTCAGTGGAAACTCTGTTCAATTATCTGGCGGTAAAGTCCATATAGGCGATAATATCACGCTTGAGATTGATTTTACTGTGGATGCGTCGGCCACGATTGGCTCGACGATTACCAATACAGTGAACTCAACCGATATATCTATGGTACAGACAGATACTAATACATCCAATAATGGCGATAGTGTCAGCTTTACTGTCATTCCTGCAATTGCTGATCTTGTCACCGTCAAAGCGCTGGCGTCTGGCGATGCCACACCGGGCGAAGGCGAGATCGTGACCTATCTGATCACCGTCACCAATAATGGACC
>JARFRJ010000204.1 GCA_029287305.1 Hyphomonas sp.
TATAAGAGACAGAGGCTGAAACGTCCAATCCAGAGCCTGCAGACCTGTTTGAGGTTGGAACACTGGCGAATATTGTCAGGCATGTCCCTGCCGGAAATGGCGCACATCACGTAATATGCCAAGGCGTAACCCGTGTGCAGCTCAAAGAATATCTGCCAGATTTTCCCTTTCTGGCGGCATCTTTTAAAGCGATAACGGAGACTGCGACGCGCAGCGCTGAAATTGACGCCAGATATTTGCAACTTAAGGAACGTGCTCTGGAGATATTGGAGCTTTTACCAGGTGTTCCAAGTGAATTTAGCGAAGCGATAGCAACGATCAGTCAGCCAGCTCAAATGGCAGACCTAATCGCTCAGCACATTGATTTGGAGTCACAGGAAAAGCAGGAAATTCTTGAAACACTGGATGTGAAAAAGCGCCTCGACCGTATGATAGAATTATTGGGATATCGCATCGAAGTTCTGAAATTGTCTCAGGATATTGGCCGTCAAACACAGGAAAAACTGTCCGCGCAGCAACGCGAACACATTCTGCGTCAGCAATTACACGAAATTCGCCGAGAGCTTGGTGAGGCAAACGGTTTGAGCGCTGAACTTGCCAAATTGCGCGCCGATATTGAGGTCTCAGGAATGCCGGAAGAGGCCCGCACCCACAGTTTAAATACATTGGCGCGTCTGGAGAAAATCCCTGAAAGCTCGGTAGAGTATGGGGTGGTGCAATCCTATCTCGACACTTTGATTCATCTGCCATGGAAAACAGGTGAGCCCCCAGAGATTGATTTGGAGGAGGCGAGGGCCATCCTTGATGCGGATCATTTTGGGCTCGAGAAAATCAAATTGCGAATTCTGGAATTCTTGGCGGTTCGTAAACTCAATCCAGAGGGAAAGAGCCCGATTTTGTGTTTTGTTGGGCCACCCGGTGTTGGTAAGACGTCGCTGGGGCGAAGTATAGCGCGTGCTATGGGGCGAAAATTTGCGCGTCTCAGTCTAGGCGGTGTGCATGATGAAGCGGAAATTCGCGGTCACCGCATGACTTATATTGGTGCGATGCCAGGAAACATTATCAAAACGGTTCAGCGCGCTGGTGTGCGTGACAGCGTTCTGTTGCTTGATGAGATTGACAAGCTTGGTCAAAGTGCGCGCGGCAGTCCGGCGTCAGCACTGTTGGAGGTTCTGGACCCGGCGCAGAATGATACATTCCGCGATAATTATCTAAATGTTCCATTTGACTTGAGCAAAATCGTCTTCATCGCAACGGCTAATGTTCTGGATAAAATCCCAGGTCCGCTCAGGGATCGCATGGAGGTCATTGAAATCGCTGGCTATACGCTGGCTGAGAAGATCGAAATTGCAAAACGATATCTGGTCAAACGCCAACTCAAATCCAATGGGCTGAAGGCCGATCAGTGCCGATTCAATAAAGCCGCCCTTCGCACGATTATCGAGGGCTATACGCGCGAAGCAGGGGTACGTCATCTTGAGCGGGAAATCGGCGCAATTGCACGCCAAGTGGCTGTGTCTTTGGTCTCAGGTAAGACAGAGGGCGTATCGGTGACCCAGAAGGACGTCGTCAACTATCTTGGTCAAGCCAAGTTCCATTCCGAGGTTGCTCTGCGGACCAGTATCCCTGGTGTCGCGACGGGACTGGCATGGACCCCGGTGGGCGGGGATATCTTATTTGTTGAAGCGACAAAATTCGAAGGAACCGGCAAGCTGGTCCTGACCGGCCAACTTGGAGATGTCATGCGCGAAAGCGCGCAAGCCGCGCTTAGTCTCGTCAAAGCAAGAGCCGAAATCTTGCAGATATCATCTGATGTTTTCAAGACAGAGGATTTGCACATACATGTCCCGGCAGGGGCTATCCCCAAGGATGGGCCAAGCGCAGGGGTGGTCATTTTCTTGACGCTTGTCTCCTTGTTCACAGATCAATGTGTGCGAAATGACACGGCCATTACCGGTGAGATAAGTTTGCGCGGTCTGGTGCTGCCGGTTGGCGGAATAAAGGACAAAGTGATCGCTGCCGAGCGTGCAGGTGTGAAACGCGTTTGCTTGCCAGAGGATAATCGGCGCAATTTTGAAGACATACCTGAAAGTGTCAGAAATCGGCTTGAGTTTATCTGGTTGAAAACCGCCGAGGATGCGATGCGCGCGGCTTTGCAACCGTGTTGATAGGGATAGGAGAGCCGCTTTTTCGCCCGAACCCTGATTTTTGATCACGCTCAAGTGATTTGTTCGCCCCTGTCTGCCAATTTATATTGGGTTTTTGATTTCGATTAAGTCCCGCCGAGGGTTCATCGCTGATCTTGCACGCGGCAGCAGCAAGGAGATTTTGGTATGCCTCTATCGATAAGGATTGGCGCGATTGCCGCGCTATTGTTGAGCAGTTCAGCCTTGGCCGGGTGTTCCCCTCCGGGACCAAAGGTGGATGAAAAAGATAGCGAGGAGCGTGTCAGTGTTGACGATGTCACGCGCGAGTCGCAGGAGGCCATCGATACGGCACGTCAATTGTTTGAGCAGGAGCGCGCCGAACTGTCTGAGACCATTCGTGCTGATCTGGATGTTCTGGGCATGCGGGTGTCAGCCTTGCATGAGAAATTTCAGGACCAAATGGCCGATTTCGATGAGGCGACTTCAGAACAGTGGCGCATGACACTTTCAGATCTGGATGCTCGCAAGGCAAGCCTTGAGCGCCAATTTGAAACCTTCAAGGAGAGTTCAAGCGAAGCAATGGGCGAATTACTGGTCGGCCTGAATGAAACCAGAGATAGCTTGGTTGAAGCTGTTGAGACGGCTGAAACCACTGCTGAAAAGACGGATGAGACTGAATATGAAGTCTCGGAAAAAGATACGACCGTTCCTGCCGAGCAACCTTGAATGATCGCTATAGAGAGCTGGCGCAAAGCAAGCCGCGCCAGCTCGCCCCGCTTCAATCAAGCCGATCAGCCGGCGGCCTTGAGGGGCACAGTTAACTCAATCCAATGTTCTGGTGTTATTGAGAGCGCTCAGACCCAGAAAATCTTTTCTCGACCCAATCTGCAATCCTGCCAACGGCGCGCCGAGCATCTTGTGAAAATTGAAAATATGCAGGAAAAACGTGCGGCATTTTGGGCCAAATCTCAAGATCAACAGCGATCTGATGGCCTCCGGCTGCTTCCGCCAGTAAAATGGAGTCAGACAGCAACATTTCTTCAGACCCTACCTGTATCAACATATTCGGCAAACCACTCAGATCGGCAAAGATAGGAGACGCCAAGGGATGATCCTGTCGCTCGCCGTTCAAATAGGCATCGCGCAATAGTTTCAAAGGCTCAGGCGATACCACACTGTCGCGACCAATCATTTCATGGTGACTTCTACCTGAACTGGTCAGGTCGCACCAAGGCGAGAGAAGAATTAATCCGGCTGGTTGTTCTAGGTTTTGCGATTTTGCTTTGAGCGCGCATGCTAGCGCAAGCCCACCCCCGGCACTATCGCCCGCAATGATAATCTTTCTGGCACTGCTGAGTTTTTGGATCAATTCCGTATACGCTTCTATAGCGTCATCAATTGCCGCTGGAAATGCGTGCTCGGGGGCAAGAGCGTAGTCAACGCTCCAGACCACCGATTTCGTTTGATCTGCCAAATATGAAACGAAAGCCTTATGCGTTTGGACGCTCCCGATCGCATAGCCACCGCCATGAAAGTATAGCAGGTTTTGATCCTGGTTTGGGTCCTTTGCGCTCGCGCGCAATATGTCGACTGACCCTAGATGTGTCATCTCGATCTGAACACCGGGGACAGGTTGCATTACCTGAGTCATGGCTTGCATTTCGGCTCTCATGCTTGCAATTGTGGGAGGCGAAACTGCAGCCTCCCCGGCAGCTTCAAGCATTTTTAGGAGCTCGTCGGGCTTCATATCCATCATGGCAGCCATCATCGGTTCCTCTGACGCGTCCATCCCTAAAAGGCCTTGGAAAGTGTGACAC
>JARFRJ010000257.1 GCA_029287305.1 Hyphomonas sp.
GCAAGCTGGATTGCCACTGGCCAAATGAAGTTTGAAGAAACCGTGATGGAGGGTGTTGAACGAGCACCGGAGGCCTTTATGGGTCTATTTTCGGGGCAGAATAAAGGGAAAATGCTGGTCAAACTCAGCTAGATTTCTACATCAGCTAGATTTCTAAAATCGTGACAAGAGCGCTTAAGTGAATAAGCGCTTTTCCTCAACAGGCGCGCCAAGGCCGTTCACTACAGATCGGTGCATGCCGTATCGTAAAGCCTTGGCGGGCCTGTTTAACCTCCACACCGCCTTTTGTCTGAATGTCAGACCAGTAGAGGATCGTAGGGCAGGCACTGGCGGCCTCGCTTCGGGTTGGCGTGCGAACGAGCCATAAAGTCTGCGCGTCTGGTGAACACAGCTCCGCCATATCTGTCATATCATTGCCCAGCCTATTTATGATTTTCAGGGCCGCCCCATTTTGCAGCGCATAGGTACATATATTTTCAAGGCAAGCCCTTTCTGGGGTCACCCCTTGAAACCGCAAGGAGCCGAGACCTTCCGCCTCGCCAAATGGGACATGCCGGTAGCCCTCCCCGGATGATTTAATATGCACAAGGCCAGACGGTGACCAATAGACAAGCGCTGGCGAACTGGTGGCCCAAGCCCCAAATCCGCACAAAAGAGCCCCGCTAATTAACATCAGGCGCAGCCTATTCTGTAAAAGAATAAAGCTGATCAATCCCGCCAAAAAGCAAAGTAAAGCGAGGCTCGGCAGAGGCTTTGTCAACCCCGCCCATTCCCGACTGAGATTTTCGGCCATAACAGCGATCCCTAAGATCATCTCCAAGGATAGGCCGAACAAAGCAAGGCCCCAATCAGCCAACCCAAAAGGAGCCAAACACAGGGTCAGACCAATCGACGGGACGCTGAGCAGGCTGACAATCGGCATAGCCATGAGATTTGCCAGAATACTGAACGGGGCGAGACGCTGAAAATGATAGATCGCAAAAGGCGCGGTCGCCAATGAAGCGATGACAGAGGTAACAATCAGAGATTTTATGAAAAAACGGGGACTATATTGAGTGCCCTTAAAATCAAGCGGCTGATGCGATCGCCACGCCTCATAGGCGGCGATCAAAGCCCCTGTGGCGGCAAATGACATCTGAAAACCCGGGGAAAACACGCTTTCCGGATGGATAAAAACAACACAGCACATGGCGATGGAAAAGGACCGAAAGCTGATCGCTGAACGGTCCAGAAGCAGCGCCATCAAGAACACTGAGGACATGATAAAGGCCCGCTGGGTCGAGACGCTTGCCCCAGACAGGAAGAGATAGAGCGTTATGGCGATCAGTGCGGCAAGCGCGGCTGGCTTCTGGACCGGGATACGCAGGCTTAACGGCTCAATCAAAACCAGACAAAACCGTGCCATAAAATAGACAAGCCCGCCAACAATGCCAAGATGCAGACCGGATATGGCCAGTAAATGGGCAAGGCCTGCCGCGCGCAGGCTTTCTTGATCTTCTATCGGCATGAAAGATCGATCCCCGGAGACGAGGGCGGCGGCAAACCCACCTGCGCGCGTCCCGCTCGCCCGATAGGTATATTCAGCCAGATTGCGCCTTAATCTGGCAAGATGAACGCTGATCTTGTCTTTTAGCGCCGCCGGATTGCCCAGCACGCCGCCCCGGCAGCGCCCCTGCACATAGCCCACCGCGCCCATGGTCTGAAACCAAGCTTGTCGGCGAAAATCATAATCCCCGGGCAAAGAAGGGCCGGGCGGTGGACGCAAGACAGACCAGCAGCGCACGAAATATCCCGCACGAATTTTCACATCCAGAACATGCGTGACCCGCACAAGTTCCGGCAAATCTTCTGGCAAGTGACCCGCTATAGCGTGCGGCTTGATCCGTAATCTTTGACCTTTGGGTCCAGCATCGACGCCAATCACCCAGCCTTCCAGCATGATCGGGCCCGTCACCACCTCAATCATCGGGGCGGCGACCGTCTCTGTGCGCAATTTACCTGCCAAAAGGCCAAGGCTCAGGCCCAGCAGGCTGTAAATCAGCCATCGCATCGCCCAAGACCACGCTATCTGAGTTAGGCTGGCGGCTAAGCCTACACCTAAAAAGACAGATACGCTTATCAGCAACCAAGCTGGCTCAAAGGAAAGTCTGAAATAAATCAAAGCGCCAAGTGAAACGGACAGGGCAAAGCTTAACGGAATAATCTCTGCAGCTTTGACGGACGCTGCGATATTTTCGTCTTTTTGCTCCAAGCGCTTGCTTTTAAGGACATTAACGTCCTTAAACACACGCAAAATCCTATCTTTAAAACGATCAAAGAGGTTGATGAATTTATGTCGGTCGTAACGCGTTTTGCTCCCTCCCCTACAGGTATGCTGCATATTGGCGGCGCCCGCACAGCTTTGTTCAATCTATTGTACGCCCGCGCGCACAATGGAACATTTTTACTCAGAATTGAAGATACTGATCTTAAACGCTCGACGCCAGAAGCCGTTGACGCGATCCTTGACGGGTTGGACTGGCTTGGGCTGATGCCTGAT
>JARFRJ010000283.1 GCA_029287305.1 Hyphomonas sp.
CTTCTCTTTCTGGCCAAGACATTCTGGGAGCTCGGCGAGAGTGAGCTTTACGAATATATCCGCTTTTTCACGATGAGCGCCGCAGAATTTCTTGACGATTATTTTGAGAATGATTTCATCAAAGCCGTGATGGCGACACCGGGCATTATCGGCACAGCGCTGGGGGTAGATTCGCCGGGCTCGGCCTATATTCTTCTGCACCATGTGATGGGCGATGTAGATGGAAATATCGGAGCCTGGGGCCTTGCGCGCGGTGGGATGGGGGCGATCTCCAACGCTCTTGCCGGCGCGCTGAAAGCGCATGGCGGTGAGATCAAAACCAATGCGCCTGTCTCGCAAATTTTGGTCAAAAACGGCAAGGCGTCTGGCGTTGTACTGGAAAATGGCGATGAAATTTATGCCAAGCTGATCGTCTCCAATCTTGATGCCAAACGAACCTTTACAAAGATTGTGGATCGCAAGGACTTACCCCCCGGTATTTTCAAAAAGGCAGAGAATTTCAAAATCCGCGGATCCTCTGGCAAGGTAAACATTGCCCTGTCCGGCCTTCCGAAATTTAAAGGCGTTCCAGACAATCGCTATATTAATCGCGGCGGACAAGGCTTTGTCGGCTCTATGGAAACGCTGGAACGGGCCTATGATGCTTGGAAGCGCGGGGAATGGTCTGAAGACCCCTTTATTGAAAGCGTTATCCCCTCCGCTTGGGACCCGACCGTGGCCCCGGCTGGCAAGCATTGGATGTCCAACTTTATTCAATATTGCCCGCCCAAACTGGCCAGCGGCCCTTGGACGCCGGAAAAACGCGATCAGTTCGGTCAAACCATTATCAATAAAATCGAACGCTACGCCCCTGGCTTTAAAGACCTGATTGTACATATGGAAGTCCGCACACCGCATGAGATTGAAAATGAAATCGGCCTCACAGAAGGGAATATTTTTCAGGGCGAGCTGACAATTGATCAACTTCTCTTCAACCGACCTTTTCCAGGCTATGCGCAATATCGCATGCCGATCAGGAATATGTATATGTGCGGGTCTTCCACGCATCCCGGCGGCGGGGTCTCCTCAGCCTGCGGGGCCAATGCGGCGCGCGAGATTCTTAAGGATTTACGCAAAACCAATACTGTGCCGGAAGATGATTGCTATGATGATTAAAGCCTTTTCAAGCCAATTGGCCTCCTTTGAACGCGGCTCCAGACCGCGGCCTTAGAATGAGAGATGACCATGAACGCAGATGATCCTTATATCGGTGAGCGGTTAAAACTGTCGCCCTTTCATCCCCGTCAAGCGGTATTGAATTTGCGTGATTCCTGGGAAAGCTGGAATGGATATAAATTCGCCGATCATTATTATGATCCTGAATTTGAATATTTCTGCATCCGTAATCT
>JARFRJ010000332.1 GCA_029287305.1 Hyphomonas sp.
TACTGATCCATGCCTCAGCCTATGCAGATTTTCTGGTAATTGACCGCTCAAAATATGATATCGTCGCGGTGACCGGAAATTCAATGGGCTGGTATACCGCCCTTAGCTGCGCGGGCGGAGTATCCCCTGAACAGGGCATACATCTGGTCAATACAATGGGCCGCCTGATGCAGGAAACCCTGATTGGGGGGCAGATTATCTACCCCTTACTGGATGCCCATTGGCAGGTGGTCCCGGGTCGATTTGAGAGCATTTTGCAGGAAATGACGAGGATTAATGCCGAAGCTGATGCAGAAATTTATATCTCGATCCATTTGGGCGGCTGGCTTTTATTGGCCGGAAATGAGGCAGGCCTCAGCCAGATTATCGGTTTTCTGCCCCCTATAGATGCCTTCCCCATGCGTCTGGCGCAGCATGGAGCCTATCACAGCCCCCTGCAAGCACCGATCAGTCAGAAAGCCCAGCGCGATCTGTCTGCCGAAATGTTCCGCCCCCCAGATTTGCCAATTATTGATGGGCGCGGCAAGATTTGGGAAAAAACCACCAGTAATATGGAGGAGCTGCACCGCTATACGCTCGGCACGCAAATTATTACGCCCTATGATTTTACCCGCGCGATACAAGTGGCTGTCTGTGAGTTTGCGCCAGAGCGTATCATCCTGCTCGGCCCCGGAAACGGGCTTGGCGGCGCGATCGGCCAAAGCCTGACGCAAATAGGCTGGCAAGGCCTTCAGGACAAGGCCCGTTTTTCTGAACGACAAGAGAGCGACCCCTATATCCTTGCTATGGGCCGCGCAGATCAACGCGCAAAAGTTGTGTAAGCTAGGCTTTAAAAAGATCGCCTAAAGATAGATATTTAAATTCAAGCGAAAATATTGTATAAATCCATGTAAACTTTCGGCGTATCCACTTATAGATTATACGGAAAGATTGTTTCATGAGATTACAACTGAAATCATTTGCAAGTTTAACAAGTTTGATTTTGATCTTTGCGGGATGCGCCACAACGCCAAGCGCGACAAAGCTTTCAAATCTCAGAATGGACAAATCCACCTATGCTATGGTTTGGAGTAAGATACCCGAAGCCAATAGAGCTGTCCTTATACCGCCCCAAAACATAGATCCTTCGAAGCTTCCCCGTGTCAGTGAGACAATAGCTCTCCTAGATATGGCCTATCCAGAAGCCGATGATCTGCCTCGTAAAATTGCCATCGCTTTGCATTTTGTCAGCAAATCAGACCGTCTTTGCTATGAGTATATGACCAGTGTCAACACGCTCGACAGGGGGATATCTGCTGGACTTCGTACATCGGCTTTATTGTTTACCGCTTTGACAGGGCTTGCAACACCGATTAATACTAAAAATGCTCTGGCAGCAGGAACAAGCCTTGTCCTTGGAACCGAAGAAACTTTGCGCGGAGCCATATTGAATGATCAAACAAGTGATGCTCTGATAGGGGCTGTGGAAGCCAAAAGATATGAGGAAAAACTTAAATTCTTTGAACATTTCCATCCGGATAACAGAACGGAACTGAATTATCTTTATGTGATGAATTCGATTGAGCAATACCATGATACATGCGGTATCAGTGCGGGCAGCCGAGCGCTCGTAGACGCGGTTAAAACATATCGTAATGAATCGCAAAAACTGGCCGAGGAAGCCAGTGAACCTATCAGTGAAGCCTTAGCAAATTCCGAACCTTCTTGATGAGAAGGGGTGTGGTTTTGTCTTTTCACCTGATAATCATAACCAAAGCTTGACCTTATAGACGCTTTGGGCTTT
>JARFRJ010000346.1 GCA_029287305.1 Hyphomonas sp.
TATAAGCCATGCTGAAGCTGGTGGCAACTTTTTCCGGACCGGTATCTGAAAAATAGCTGACGGCATCATATCCGGCGATTGCGGTTGAGGAAAAGACAGATGTATAGATTTCAGCCTTGTCCGCATGGGCGGGCAGGGATGGACTTAGAAAGCCTATTACAAGCAGGCAAGCGGTCAAACAAACTCTCAGCATGGTCACCCTTTCAAAGAAACAGAGTTTACATAATATGTGCGTGGCGAAGCCGTTTTATAGTGTTAATGTTTTCAGACTTCAAAACCAGTTAAGCTTTCGCAATGCAGAGCCCTCATTCAAGCTATCGCCCAATAGAGATATAATCAAAGCCATGTTTTTGCATGTCTTCCGGGCGATATATATTGCGCAAATCAATCACCGTTCGACCTTTAAGACTGGACTTGACCCGATTTAGATCGAGCGCGCGAAACTGATCCCACTCCGTGATAATTACCATTGCATCCGCCCCCTCAATCGCCGCCCAAGGGGTTTCAGCCAGAGCTAAACCCGGCAGCAATTTGGCCGCTTCATGATGCGCCTCCGGATCAAAGGCAATAAGGTCCGCGCCGGCCTCTCTCAGAATTGGCAGGATGGAGAGGGACGGGGCATCGCGCATATCATCTGTATTTTGCTTGAAGGCGAGGCCCAATATAGCAATACGTTTGCCTTTAACCTCGCCGCCTAAGCCTGCAATAATTTTATGCGCCATCGCTTTTTTACGCGCATCATTCACACGGATCACAGTATCCACAATATTTACCGGTGCGCCATAATCCTGCGCAGTTTTTGACAAGGCTTTGGTGTCTTTAGGAAAACAGGAGCCGCCATAGCCTGGACCAGCATTCAGGAATTTTGGGCCAATCCGACCATCAAGGCCAATGCCCCGCGCGACTTCCTGGACATTCGCCCCGACTTTCTCGCATAGATCGGCCATCTCATTGATGAAGGTGATTTTGACTGCCAGAAAGGCATTGCCTGCATATTTGATCAGTTCTGAGGTCCGCCTTGAGGTAAAGACAATGGGGCTTTCTTTCAAAAACAAAGGCCGATAGACCTCGCGCATAATTTCTTTGGCGCGCTCATCTTCTGTGCCGACGACAATCCGGTCAGGGATTTTGAAATCCTTGATCGCCGCCCCTTCGCGCAGAAATTCAGGATTTGAGACGACTTCGAATTCGGCATCCGGGCGGAGCTTGCGGATAATGGCTTCAATTTCATCGCCCGTACCCACCGGAACGGTAGATTTGGTGACAATCACAGTAAAGCCGGATATGCAGGCTGCGATCTCTTCGGCCACAGCATAAACATATTGTAAATCCGCATGACCATCGCCGCGCCGCGAAGGCGTTCCAACAGCAATGAAAACAACATCCGCATTGGCGATAGGGGCTTTACTGTCTGTGGTGAAAAAGAGGCGTTCTGCTTCTACATTATTTCTGACGAGGCGTTCTAGGCCTGGTTCATAAATCGGAATTTCGCCATGGTTCAATTTTTCAATTTTGGAGGTATCTTTATCGACACAGGTAACGACATGACCAAAATCGGCAAAACAGGCCCCTGAGACCAAGCCGACATAGCCTGTTCCAATCATAGTAATACGCATTTTATCCTCGCATAAGGTTTAAAAGACTGGGTTTAAGGAAGCGGCCCTTTCCGGCACGCGCTTTTATCTATATTTCCTGATTATAGGCTCCAATTTCAGGATATTTGTGTAATCTTGGTTTGACCTCATCGCGGAACAGCGCCTGCATGTCCATATGGGATCGCATACTTTCCACCACAACCACCAATTCCGGCTTATTGGATGAGGCACGGACCAAGACCCAAGACCCATCCTCCAATGTGACACGCGCTCCATTGACCGTATTGACATCGACAATTGCGCGGCCAAGCAATTCACCGCCTTGGAGAGACTGATATTCGCTGACAATTTTCTCAATCACAGTGTATTTGACCTCATCTGCGCAATGCGGCGACATGGTCAGAGATGTGTAGGCTGTGGCCAATTGTGCTTTCAGTGTGCTTAAGCTTTTGTCCGGATTGCGCTCCAGCATGCTGAGTATAGCGCCTGCGGCGACGATCCCGTCATCATAGCCAAGTCCGATCGGCGGACGGAAAAAGAAATGCCCGGATTTTTCAAACCCGGCCAGCGCGCCGAGTGCATGTGTGCGGCGTTTGATATAGGAATGTCCGGTTTTGTAATAATCGACACTGGCCCCATTCGCTTTCAGAACAGGGTCGGTCTTGTAAAGACCGGTTGATTTTACATCGACGACAAATTTGGCAGTCTCATATTCGCGCGATAGGTCCCGTGCCAGCATCAAGCCGATTTTATCGGCGAAAATCTCCTCACCCATATTGTCGACCACACCGCAGCGATCTCCATCCCCGTCAAAGCCAAGCGCCAGATCCGCGCCATGCGCCTTGACGGCCTCAGCCATGGCGAGGAGCATTTCATGATCTTCCGGATTGGGATTGTACTTTGGAAAATCCCAGTCGAGATCGCAATCCATCTCAATCACCTCAACGCCCATCGCCCGCAAAGCCTCTGGCGCGAAGGCTCCTGCGGTTCCATTCCCACAGGCACAAATCACTTTCAGTGGGCGAGAGATTTTGACATTTTCAGCGAGGGACCGGATATATTTTTCCCGCAAATCGCCTTTATATTCGACATGTCCCCCTTCACGCGGCACAAAATCGGCTGTCATGACAATCTCTTTCAAGCGGCCCATTTCATCCGGGCCAAAGGTTAGCGGCTTGTCTGCGCCCATTTTCACACCGGTCCAGCCATTTTCATTATGGCTGGCGGTCACCATGGCGCAGCAATCGGCGTCCAGTTCAAACTGGGCCCAATAGACCATAGGAGAGAGCGCAAGACCAATATCAATCACC
>JARFRJ010000402.1 GCA_029287305.1 Hyphomonas sp.
CGTGATTATGCTGCTGGTCGCGGCCTTGCCCGGCTTTCTTTTGCTGCGCGATGAGCCGCGCTCAATTGTTTGAGGCCAGACGCTTATGCCAACAGAGAATAATCTTTTTGATCATACCGCCATTGATGATGTAATCCATGGGCGTTTGCGGCTTGGGATTATGGCCTATCTCAGCACGGTAAACCCGGCAAGTTTTGGCGAGGTTCGGGACCGCGTAAAGGCCAGCGACGGTAATCTGTCAGCCCATATCAGCAAGCTGGAAAAGGCCGGTTATATAGAGGTCGAAAAACGCTTTATCGGCAAACGCCCGCAAACACGCCTGCATCTGACCCAAATAGGGCGCAAGGCTTGGATAAACTGGTTAACCCATAAGCAAGGCCTGATAAAGGCGGGTGATTAAGCTTGACCGACAAGCTTGGCCGACAAGCTTGGCCGACAAGCTTGGCCGACAAGCCTGATCAACAATCCCAATCGATAAGCCCTCTAGCTGGATATAGCAATGTTTTCAAAACAAAGCGCATAGCCGCCCTCTTGTGTCGACAAGGCCTGACTTGCCCCCCCCAAATGAGCAAGCTTTTGACGCAAGCGGTAAATATGTGTCTCCAGCGTATGTGTTGTAATATCTGCCTTAAACCCCCAAACCTCTTCTAGAAGTGCCGCGCGAGACATGACGCTGCCACCTGCCTTGGCGAGGCATTCAATCAGCTTGATCTCTTTTTCCGTCAGCATGATACCCGCCCCGGACGGCGCATAAAGCTGTTTGGTTTTATAGGCGAGCCGATAGGCCCCAAGCTTCAAATCCCCCTTATGAGCGCTTTGCAGAAAAGGGTGCAGCAGGGCCCATAATTGGTTATAATGAAAGGGCTTAGCCAAAGAGACTATGCGTTTCTCTTCTGCTAGGGCCTGAGGGTCCGTTTCGCACATCTCTTCCATCATCCATATGATCGGAGCCTCAAGACCCGTCTGGCGTAGTTTTTCACACGCCTCACGGCCCGAAAAGCCCGCCTCACAACGCCCAAGCAAGATTATATCTGCCAACGGCATCCCCTTATCCAGACTGAGGTCCTCCAAACGCTCTATATGGCGACTTGAAACATTCAGAGACGGCGCCAAAGATTGCGCCAGAGACTGGGCAAGGAGCGCGTCCAAAGCCGCCGCCAGCACAGGACAGGCCTCAATCAGATATATCGTCTTTTGGGTCATTCTCATCTATCCTAAACTATCCCCGACACGGGTACAAATCCGGTCTATATATTCGTCTTTAGAGACTTAGAACGTGTTCAAGCTAAAGCAGGCTCCGGCTCAAGGAAGGTAAAAGATTTGGCAGAGTTTAGAGCAAACGCCAAGGGTGAATTTCACCTTATAGAGGATGGCGCGTCTCATATATTCCGATGCGCGCTTGGTCAGGCTGGTCTCAAATCCGCACTAGAAAAGCGCGAAGGCGACGGCGCGTCCCCGATCGGATTTTGGCCGTTTCGCCATGTCTTTTATCGTGCGGATCGGCTTGAAAAACCCGTCACAGATTTGCCCGTCACCGCTTTACAGGCCGATGATGGATGGTGCGATGCGCCTGAAAATCATCAGTATAATAAAGCGGTAAAATTACCCTATCCCGCCTCACATGAACGGCTTTGGCGCAGCGACGCTGTATATGACCTAATTATCGTGCTCGGATTTAATGATGAGCCGGTTATATCCGGACGCGGCAGTGCAATATTTCTACATCTGGCCCGGGAAACCTATACGCCGACGCGCGGCTGTATCGCGCTTAATCTTACCGATATGAAGACAGTGCTGAGCCATGCAGGCCCGCAGCAGGGTTTGAGGATTTCACCATAAGGCGATCGATCACTAATCTTAGGATCGCCAATCTACAAAGCGTGAATTAGGCCCGCGCACCGAAAAATCCGGACCCGACCCGGACATGGCTTGCACCATATTGGATTGCAAGCTCATAATCAGCGCTCATTCCCATAGAGAGCTTTTCAAGCCCATGGCGATGGGCAAGCTTGGCCAGAAGCGCGAAATGCGGGCCTGCCGGTTCATCCACTGGCGGAATACACATCAAGCCCTGCAGGTCCAGACCAAGGGATCTGGCAAAAGCAATAAGATCAGGCAGTTCTTCTGGCAAGACGCCCGCTTTTTGCGGCTCTTCGCCTGTATTCACCTGTATGAAAATTTCAGGCCTATGCCCGGTCTTTTGCGCAGCTTTGGCCAAGGCGCGA
>JARFRJ010000444.1 GCA_029287305.1 Hyphomonas sp.
GATGTGGAAGTTGCCGATGATGGTTCTTTCATCTATTCAGGCTTTGAAAGTCGCCTTATCGATAGTGATGAAAGCAGAAGACTTAATACAAACATCAATGGCTCCCTCTGGCTGGTCCAGTTTGGTATTCGCTTTGAATTCTCGGCTTTGCAGATAAGCTGATTGGCGGGGCCGCTAATGCCCAGCCATATATTTTTTTAAGAGCCGCCTTTGGGTGGCTCTTTTTTATTAGTTTTGAGATTAATACGTTTCAGGCTTAACACGCGCTGAAATCCAGATAATATGTGAACCTATGAGAAGACTTTATCATTGGACATTTTCACCCGAAGCTCGGCTTGTGAGGCTTGCCCTTGCTGAGAAGGGGTTAATGTTTGAGCTTATCCTGTCACCGCCCTGGCAAATGCATCCAGATGTCACCCGGCTTGCGCCCGGTGCCAATGGGGTTGCCCTTGTTCATCGATCCAATGATGCGCGCTACACCGCGATTGGCGGGCAGGCTATATGTGAATATTTGGAAGAAGCCGGTGATGGGGTAGGCCTGTTACCACGTATGCTGGAAGATCGCGCCGAGGCGCGCCGGATCTGGCGTCACAGTGAAGACAATTTAAAAGAAGCGGTCGATTATCTCTTATTTGAGCGCGTGATTATGGCCCGTAAGCGCTCACACACGCCCAATTCATCGGCCTTGCGGCGCGGGGCCCATGCCTTGCGAGGCAGCTTGACCTTTTTCAATTATTTGGCCGAAACGCGCCCCTTCATGGCGGGCCGAACATTGACGCTGGCGGATTTGTCGCTGGCGGCCACCCTCTCCTGTTTTGACTATTTCAATGATGTCCCTTGGGATTTGGTCCCGGATTTACGCAATTGGTATAGCCGGATGAAATCACGGCCCTCCTTTCGTCCCCTTCTGAAAGATGAAATTGACGGGACGCGCCCGGCCAAACATTATGCCAATCTTGATTTTTAAGCCCCTGAAAAAGCCCAATCATTATGCAAGAGGCTGAGCTAAAAGCCAAAGCCTATGAGATTGGCTTTGATGCCTGCCATATTACCTCTGTTGAACAGGCTTGGTCGGCTGGCACCGGGCTCTATGAATATATAGCCGCTGGGTATCATGGCGATATGCACTGGATGGAAGAGACTGCCAAACGTCGGTCTCATCCGCAAAATATGTGGACAGAGGCACGGTCTGCCATCGTGCTTGGCATGAATTATGGTCCAGACCACAATCCTCTGACATCCTTGGAAAAAACATCCTGCGCGACGATTTCAGTCTATGCTCAGGGCAAGGATTACCATGATCTTATCAAAAAGCGCCTGAAACGCCTTGCCCGTGCCTTTATTGAAGGCCGGGACGAGGAGGTGAAAGTCTTTGTCGATACAGCGCCCTTAATGGAAAAGCCCTTGGCGGCGCAAGCCGGTCTGGGCTGGCAAGGCAAGCATACCAATCTGGTCAGTCGCGCCCTCGGTTCTTGGCTCTTTCTCGGCGTCATTTTGACAACGGCTAGGCTGCGTGCAGATGCACCTGAAACAGACCATTGCGGCTCCTGCCAGGCCTGCCTTGATATATGTCCGACACAAGCCTTTCCGGCCCCGTATAAGCTGGATGCGCGCAAGTGCATCTCCTATCTGACGATTGAACATAAAGGCCCGATCCCGCTTCAGTTTAGACACGCTATGGGCAATCGCATTTATGGCTGTGATGATTGTTTGGCTGTCTGCCCGTGGAACAAGTTTGCAAAAATCGCGAGCGAAAGCGCTTTTCACGCCAAAGCACAGACAGCCTCACCGCCCCTGATTGACCTTGCCAGA
>JARFRJ010000504.1 GCA_029287305.1 Hyphomonas sp.
GTATAAATCCGGTGCTTCATCGACATACAACACAGCGGCCAATCTAATTGGGCTGGTCAATCGAGGTTCAGATTATCTTCAGGCGCAAACGGGCATAGGTCCGCCATCTAGAGGCACTTATCTGGGGCGTGCGGAAAATTGGTTGCGTGAAGCATCCGAATACATGCGCCCCGATTATTACCCAACAGATGTTGCCGGGCAGATCAATGCCGGACTAGGCTCTGTCCCCGGGGCCTTGGCCGAATATGCGCCGTTTATCAAGGCTTTTGGCCCCGTTGCAGGATTTGCAGCGGCGGACGCTGCGCGGGTAGCAGACCAGGAGCGGGAGGAAATAGCCAAAGAAGCGGTCAAGGGCGCACTGGTTGGAAAGTTCTTCAAAGGCGCAGAGGCGTTAAGCGCACCCTATCGCACGGGCGCATTGGGAACGCTGGGTGGTGGCTTGGCGGCAGTTGAGGGCGGTGGCCCTGGTGATGTCGCAGCAGGAGCCACTACCCTTGGCATTCTCGGTATGGCGCGTCCTGGAGGACCTGTGCGCCTTAGAGATGCGGTTAAAGAGAATATTCTTGAGCCTGTTCGCGCCGCAAAAGGAAAGCTGGCCAAGAAAGAAGCCATGCAGCCGGGGGCTAATTATGCGGGTTTTCTTGGGGAACAGACTTTGCCGGGTGGTGTTGAGATGGCAAAGGAGCCGCTGCGCCGGGAGCAGGTTTTAAGGCCCTTTCTGAAATCGTTGGACGTGCCTTTATATCAAGGAAGAATCAAGCGCGGCTCAAAGACGCTTGGTTATTACTTGCCAAAATCTGAAGCCGTTAGACTGAAAAATAAGAGCGATCTTGAAGTGGCTGCGCATGAACTGGCGCATCTGATCGATGATCGTGTCTGGCGTCCTGAAAGCGGAAGACATCGGGGTGGGCAGCCGTGGCTCAAAGGACCTAAATCTAAAATCTACGCCAATGAGCTGCGGGAACTGTCTTATGACCGCAAAAAGGTTTATGAAGGTTTTGCCGAATATGTAAGGCACTGGATGACTCAGCCCGAGATTGCAGCCACACGCGCGCCGCAGTTTACGGCCTGGTGGGAAAATTTCGTAGACACCAATCAGTACGGGCCAGCTATAAAGCAAGCGAGAGGCGGGATGCTCGACTGGTTCGGCCAGTCCGCATTAACCCGGATGGCCTCTAAGATCGGCCAGCAGGATCAATTACGAGATATCCGTTTGACCTGGACCGCGCAGGCGCGGCAGAAGATTGCGGACGATCTTCACGGCGTCATGAAGATGGAAAAGGATCTGACTGGCGAGATAAGCCCGCTTGGGCCTTATGAGACAGCCAGGACTATGCGCGGAGGGCATGCCTTTGCTGAAGGCGCGATTACCTTGGGTGAGCCGCATATAAAGCCTGACGGAGCGCATGTATTCCGGGGGAAAGGATTACAGCAGATCCTAAAGCCTGTCATGGGCGATTATGATCGGTTTTCTCTCTATGCCGTGGCGAGAAGCGCGAAAGAGCTCAAGGCACAGGGTAGGGACTGTCTCTTATACACATCTGACGCTGC
>JARFRJ010000009.1 GCA_029287305.1 Hyphomonas sp.
CTGTAATCCGCATTATGTTATGGCAGA
This sequence comes from Hyphomonas sp., assembly GCA_029287305.1. Classification (GTDB taxonomy): domain Bacteria; phylum Pseudomonadota; class Alphaproteobacteria; order Caulobacterales; family Hyphomonadaceae; genus CALLCD01. Next base: position 28 of record JARFRJ010000009.1, read on the forward strand.
TCCTTATAGGGGGGGCATGCAAGCGGTCGCCGAAGCCTATCGCAATTTAAGCGCGACAGGCGCCCGGCCCATCGCCATGACCGATAATCTTAATTTTGGTAATCCGGAAAACCCTGAAACCATGGGCAGTTTTGTCTGCGCCATTGAAGGCATGGCGCAGGCCTGCAAAACCCTAGATTTTCCCGTCGTTTCCGGCAATGTCAGCCTGTATAATGAGACAGATGGGGTCGCCATTCCGCCCACGCCTGTCTGCGGCGGTGTTGGGCTTGTTCAGGATGTATCAGACCTATCGTCACTCACCGCTATCAGCCCTGGCGACCATCTTGTGGTTCTGGGTGAAACCATGGGGGCTTTTGGAGCTTCCCTTTATGCTCGCGAATATTTACGCCTTGAAGGGGCCGCGCTGGGCCGACCGCCAGAGGTGCATTTGGAGCGGGAAAAGCAGCATGGCCGTTTTGTCTGCGAGATAATTTCGGAAGGTCTTGTGAGGGCGGTGCATGATGTCAGCGAGGGAGGCATCGCGTGTGCCAGCGCTGATCTGGCGCTCGCCCATGATCTTGGGTGTCAGATATGGCAGCCGCAAACTGCGCAACATGGCCAGGATGCAGAGGCGTCTCTTCTGGCCTTATTTGCTGAAGATCAGGCGCGTTATGTTCTGGCGGTTTCGCCAGCCTCTCTTTCCAGCCTGCAAGACAAGGCCCGGGCACAAAATATTCCTTGCGCGGCTTATGGTGTCTTTCAGGGAGCTGAGATTGCCTTCATGTCTGAACGCAATCAAACCCCGATCTCCTCCATTAAGCTGGCGGATTTGCGCACAGCCTATGAAGGCTGGCTTCCTGATTATATGTCTTCTGTAAACGCTGATTAAAGCGGATACTTATAGAGCGTTTTCAACTCATTGCAGTAGCGCGGCGATCAGGCTTGCCGGGCAGCGCAACGATCAGGCTTGCCGAGCAGCGCGGCGGGTAGCGCAACGATCAAGCTAGCCGAGCAGCGCAACGATGACAGCAATTTTTCATCGCTTACAATGCTAAGATGATTTCAAAACAAGTGTAAGCGTTCTAATGATGTGCTGAGACACTTCTCATAAGTGCGCCAGATTCGACCTGACTGGCTGCGTGAGAAATATCCCCAAGGCTTAGCATTCCGACCATGCGTTTATTGTCATCAATCACGGGCAATCGCCGGATTTGTTGCTTTTGCATTAAGTCTATAGCCTCTTGAATGCTATCATCATCCTCGCAATAGATGATACCTTTTGACATCACGTCGCGTGCGGTAATGCTCGATATATCTGTGCCATTGGTCAAGGCCCGTAATACTAGGTCTCGATCCGTGACCATACCAATAAGGCGATCATTCTCACCTATTGGGACACATCCGATATCTTCATCACGCATCACCTTGGCGAGATCAGCGACCGGCGTTTCTGGCGCGCGCCATGCAACAGTTTTGTGCATCGCTTGTTTGACTTTCATATTAAAATCTCCATAGTTTTAGGGCAGTGGCAGAATACCAGCGGTCCGAAACCTCTCAAGCTCTGTTTGGTCTATCATCTGTTTGGTCTATAAAAAGTATGATTTCGCGGCTCCAAGATCGTGGTGTTAGCATTTTAGATTCCCTTCGGAACTCAGCATTGATTCTCGTCAAGGCAATGGATCAAATCTCTGTTTGAGCCTCTGGAGCAGCGATCGCTTAAAATTTGCCACAATTTACCTACACAATTTACCTATGTGGAGGTTCGTATTGATCCGCGTCAATTTCTAAAGGGCGGTCGTCGATAGATTGGCATGTGGGAGCGGATTTGTTTAAAATTGGAGGAGTACTCTATGGGTGCCATTGCACGAGAGGACGCTGCTGCACCGGACGCGAAAAAGCCAGAACTGTCCCCAAGTCAGGCTAGAATGGTGCGGTTGCTTCAAGATGATGCTCTGATTGTTTTACCTGTGCGGCGCATGGTGCTGTTTCCGGGCGCGACTGTCCCGATTGCGATTGGGCGTCCAAAATCAATCGCAGCCATTGAGGTAGCTGTCCGGATGGATCAGCCTGTATGTGTGGTCATGCAG